>JAYUQN010000961.1:0-7023 GCA_043756725.1 Saprospiraceae bacterium | reverse complement strand
TTGTGGTGAAAACTAGCTAAACCTAAGACGTTGCAGTGCAACGTCTCTACATAAACCCCGAATAAATCGAACAATAAATCCTTAGCTTAATGGCATTGGACTGAAGTCCGTGGTACGGCTATTTTCCTTTACTTTTTTTATACACATCTTTCAACTGCAAAGGATTTCCCAGACTATCTTTTACCATCAAATCATAACGCAACGAAACAGGCGTACCCACTGGTGCATAATAATAGACAAGCCAAATATCGCCTTCTCGTGTGCCAATACAGCCATTAGAATAGGCTTTACCGAGGGTCGCTAAATTGGTGGTGGGATGAATCAACTGCCCAAAGCGTTCGCCATTGACCTCGGGTTCAATCCACGGGCTTAAGGGCATCAATGTTTTTTTACCATCATCCCGCTTGGTATCAATCATATCTTTACCCGTTTGAGGGTCAATAGAGCCTTTTTTGAAATACACATCCACAATTTTACCTTTACCGATACGTGTTTTCATATTCATAACGGCATCGTTCACCGTCCAGTAAGCCTTTTTGTTTTGCCCTACGCGGATAGGTAAAACATAAGGCGTATCGGCGCCTTCGATGATGCGCAGTTTAAATTCGGGAATATTGATGTCAATACGGGTTTGTGCTTGTTTGGCTATAAGAGCTTTAGCCACCGTATCGGTAGGAATATAGAGCGTATCGCCTTTTTTCACAACCAATAATTCCTTTTGGTCATAAACAAACTGACCGCGTTCATTTCTATAGTAAAAATCCGTGTTTTCAAGTGAATCAATAAGCCAAGTATTGTGGCGTGCTATAATATGGTGTGTCAAATTGTATGGCACTAACGAGTCGTAAGCTTTGGCAAGGCTATCCATGAAACGGACATACATTTTTACTTTAATGTCCTCTGGCGCAACGGCGGCATAGAGCCACGTTTTTTCAACAACGGCTGCTTGTTGATGTTCTTGTTGAGGTGCGTCTGTTTTAGGAGCCGCTTTTTTACAAGCCGATACACTGAAAAGTATCAAGGCTAAAAAGATGAATAGTTTGGAATAGTGAGTTAATTTTTTCATGATTTCAGAGTTTTTGAGTATCCCTCTCCATAGGAGTCCCTTTGGACAGTATTTTTGGCACATTGGTATCTTGTAAAACATTATTATTTTTATCACGTTCTTCTTTAAACTTTTTTCGAGGGGCTTCTTCGTCTAAGTCATTGATTTGGTCGTAAGCTTTAATCAAATCTTCGGGCAAATCTCCTTTGTACTCTATTTTATAGATAGAAAAACCGTTGAAAGGAACGACATCTTTACCTGCGTACATTTTAATCTGATTATCCACTTCTTTTTCCTTGAAATAGGTAGTAAAAATTTCAGCTCTGTCTTTATTCATTTTTTTATATTTCGCTTCAACAACAGCATTACTAACAAACTTTCGGCATTTATCCTGTATGGTAAAAAGCATAGATTCATTAATCTGTTTATCTACATAACGAACGAAAGACGAATCTTTTATAGCCATTTTCGCAACATTCGTAGAATCTTTTTTATCGAAAGACGCCGCACTTTTGCCATTAATGGCTAAATAATATTTCTTTTTAGCCTCAAAAAACAAGATGCTTTCTTTCTCTTTTAAAGCATAGTGTTGAGGATAAATTTGAATAGTGGTTGTTGGGTTTTTTTTCAAAAAATTTGCCATCGTTTTCATAAATTTCTCTTGATTAGACAGCAATCCTGTTTGGCGCATATCCCAACTTAAAGTCAGTAATTTATCAATTTTAGCTTCGACGCTTTTCACTTGAATGCCATTAGGCGTCGAAGGCGGTTTTATAAAAATGTTTTTTATCAAATCCCGAAACATATCTTTTAATTGAAATTTAGGGTTTTTCATATCGCCTACTACTGGTATATTGTAATCAATCACGTTGCCGCGCTTGTGCACAAAAGCCATAATGAGGCGCAAGGGCAACCAGCGTGTACGCTTGGTTTTTACCCTTTTACTGATATTAGGGTCAATAATCAATACATGGTTTCGGCTGTTTATTTGGCTATTTCTAACTTGCCATTCGCCATCTATGTTAAGGCTGCCTCTATCTAAAGTGAAAGAAGTATAAGCTAATGCATACGGGTTGAAGTGCGCTACGGGAAGTTTATTAAACGCGTAATTGATGTCAAAATTGGACGTCTCTTTAGGGTCAATGCTCAAAACAAGTTTGGCATAACCGAATGGTTTGATACCCGATTTGACATAAATCTTCTCCCTGCTGTCATATTTATCTATCGAATTGGCTACAATACTGAGGGGGTTCAAATCGGCTGAAAATTGCTCACTCATCGAATAATCGTTAAATCTAATATTGCCATTATGAACGGCAAGTCTGCCTACTTTGTAATGGCTTTTAAAAAGATTCCTTGATAACATTTTCAAATAATTGGCTACTTCAATCACAAGGTTAAATTGCGAGACATCGGCTTTGGCAGCTTGAAATTTCTCTCCTTCTTTACCAAATATCATCGCCAAATTGCTCATATCGTTATCATACTTTTCATATTTTAAATAAGGACGCGTTAGCAAGACCGAATCATAAAAATATTTGCGCTTACTGGGGCTAATTTGATTTATGCCAATCACTAATTTATCGAAAGACACATAATCTTCTTTAGAATTTTTTCCAAAATGTAAATCTGACAGTTTTATCACACCCGAATTTGTTACCCAATCTTTATGGTCAAGATTGCCGATGGAGTGCATATTGGCGTCGAGAATGGCAGCAAAAGTACCGTAATACGTCAAATCTTTGAGATATTGTCGAATGATGTCTAAGTTTAATTTTTTAACATCAATCTTCAAATCGTAGTTCCTGTTTTTCACATTCATAGAAAAATCGCCCTTAATATCGCCCGTGCCTATGCCCGATGAAAAGGAAAATTTGGCGGCAATTGTGTCTACATCCCATTGCTTGCCAGCACTTTCAAAATAGACATTTTTAATGAAATATTTGATAGGAATGAGTTTATCACGGTAGTGAAACTCGCCATTATTTATTTTTATATTGAGAATATTAAAATGGACAGGCGTGAGGTCAGCCATAGAATCGGCTTTAGCTTTAAATCTTTCAATGATATCTGCAAAATTTAAATTCTTTTTAACTTGAATAATGGTTCCATAAGGTTCGTCAAACGTTAAAGAATCGATTTGGTAGGTTTTAGAAAACAATTTCTTCATATCAACCTTCAAACTGGCTCCTTTTGTCGATAAGAAAAGGCTATCGCTTTTGTGTTCATAAATTTTAAGATTGGTGAAGTGCATATAGCCTGTGAAAAGATTGACGTAGGCTGAGTCTAAGGTAATTTGCCTGCCTGTGTAGCGTCCATCATATTTTTCAATCAAATATTTGGTAAGCGGTGAAATAAAAATAATAACAACCACAACGAGGGTGATAAGCAGACCCAATAAAATCAGTATTGTTTTTTTTAATTTGCTCATGTGGTTTCAGCCAATGCTGCCTTTAAAATTTTTATGACTATTTGTGTAATTATTTAGCCGTAGCCACTCGAGGTGTTGACAGCCCCCGACCCCAAAGGGGAGTTAGCATCATATCTCCCCTCTGGGGTCGGGGGCTGTCAACACGTCAATACGCTTTTTTCACACCGACAAATGTTGTGTAATCTCTTTATACGTATTAACAAAATCAAGCAGAATTTTATTAAATTTATTCGGTTTTTCAAGGTTAGCCACATGCCCTGCGTGTTCAATAACATGCAAAGTGGCACCTGCAATTTCACTGCGCATTACTTCCGATTGAAACAGCGGCGTCACTTTATCTTCTCGTCCGCAAATAATACGGGTAGGAACAGAAATCTCTTTCAACATCGAGCACGTTTCACAGCGATCAGCCAAAGCTGCTAAGGTGTTGGTCACGGTTTCAGGCGGTGTGGAAAGAATAATATTTCTGACCGATTGCACCAAATCCGTGTCCGTGTCTAAAGACTTTTGAGTAAAAATATTTTGAAGAAAGCCTTCCGTGAAAGATTTGAGACCCTTTGTTTCAATGTCTGCAATGGTTATACGACGTTTTTCTCTCACTTCTTCTTTATCGGCTATACATTGGGTATCGGTTAAAATAAGGGCTTCAAATCGGCTCGCATAACGTTGAACGGCGTTTAACAAAATATATCCGCCCATAGACGACCCACAAACAATGGCTTTTTCTATCTCCAACGCCTCCATAAACCGCACTAAATCATCCGCAAACAAGGAAATACTTACTTTTTCATTGCCCGCTGAGGAGCCACCAAAGCCTCGAATATCATAAGCAATCACCCGCTGTGTTTTTTTCAAAGCGGTCATTTGTGGCTCCCAAGAGGATTTGTCAAAAGGAAAACCATGTATGAAAATAAGGGGTATTTGCCCTGTTCCATAATCATCATAACAGACGTTTATACCGTTTGCGGCTACTGTCATATCCTTTCTTTTTATTATCTTAGTTGCCATATTGGGAATAATTTATATTGTATTTTTTTTTAATTACTTAGCCGTACCAGTACCACTGACTTTAGTCCAATGCCATTAAGCTAAGGACTTTATCGAGGTTTTCGTAGAGACGTTGCACTGCAACGTCTTGGCTTTAGTCGTTTTTTGACCACAATTAAGACGTTTCAGTGCAACGTCTCTACGAAAACCCCGAATAAATCGAACAATAATTCCTTAACTTAATGGCATTGGACTTTAGTCCGTAAATGTCTAAGGAATGGCAATAGTTTTATTTTACAATAGGATTTACCTACTTTTTATTAGCTCATTTAAACATTTACGGACTAAAGTCCGTGGTACGGCTAATTCGCCTCGATATACCAAAACAACTGCTTAATAAAAGCATCGGCTTGTTTATTTGTTTCGATTTTATTGTGCGCATTACCCGATTCATCAAAGGCTTGTTGCACTTTCGGGATGCGAAAAGCAGCGGGCACTGTCCACGCCCCAATCTTCCAGAGTAAAAATTGTAAAGACGCTATACCTTGTGAACCACTGAAAACGCCAGACGAGACGGTAGAGGTGGCAATGGGTTTGCGATGCCATTGTTTGGTAAAAAGGTTAATAACGTTTTTCAAACTGGGCGGAAAACTGCCTTCATGTTCAGGCGTTACGATGATAACACCATCTGACGAATTAACTTTTTCAGCAAACTCAAGGGCTTGAGGCGAGGTTTTTTCATCAGAAGTACCCCCCTCAGTAAAATTTGAAAAATTGTAGTTATTTAAGTCGAGAATTTCAGCGGTGGCTAAATTCCTGTCTTTCAAATAATTTTTAAAATATAGCGCAACGCGGTGGCTGTTGCGCCCTGTATTTTGTCCAGAAGATATAATTGATATGTGCGGCATTGTTAAAGAATTTTAAATTTCAAAGTATGGTTAAATCTGTTTTAAAGAACTTACGAGATAGAATGAAAATTAGATTTTAGAAAGTTGGAATATGTATTTTTTCACAATGCTTTCTCTGGATTTTTATTAATAATAATAATTTGGAATTCCATATTTGACTCATTTTTTGAAATTATTCATCGTGATTTTTTTTATGAAAACCAAATTTAGTTTAAAGCTGCCCGAAGTCTTCCTTTCACGGGTTCATCTCTTAAGACATGGATTTCATTAAACTTTTTTATAGACTGTGGTTGATATATAAAGCCATTAAGCGTCGGAAATATTTCCTTATAAGAGTCGGCTTTTTTAGGTATAATTTCTTTAGTTCTTGAAACCTTTACAGCCGTTCTATAAGCGTGGTGCAACAAACTGGCAGACAAAGACTTCTTTGTTTCTAATAAAGGTTTATTGGTTCTTAATTGTGTAAATAAGAGAATCAAAACGCCTTCTGTCAATTTTTCATCATTTATGACCCATAAGATGCTTGTGTACATCATCATGGCATATTTATCATATAAGGATTTCCAACCGATCGAATTGTTTTGCTCTATCATGGAAAGAATTTCTATATCACAAAGGGCGTTTTGTTGTGTCGTCATTTTGAATATGATTAATTTTGGATGATGGAATAATTTATTCACAAAGGTGGGCAGACTTTAAAATATAACTGTTACACAACTTTTAGAATATGTTGTATCATTCACACATTTTTAATTAGTAAGCCAATTTTTCGCATTTCCTTAGACAAAGCATAGCGTGAACTAAAAGTATGCGTAAATCGGCAAGTGTGGCAGTTGCCCATTGTTTAATTACTACATCGTTTTGTTGAGCCGATGCTTTTTCAAATACAACTATTGCGTTTTTATGGGTATTAACCATTCTTTCGGCATAAGCTATGTCGAAAGACTTTCCATAAGTTTTACTTAATTTTTTAAAAATATTATTAGCCTCACTCGTAGATAATAGCGGTAAAATTATGAGTTGTTTACGCGCCAATACAGATAATTCATTCGAGTATTGAGTATAAGCCTTTTCCATCTTTTTGCCCAATTCTTTAACATCTACCACTGAGCCATTTAGTTGAGCCAATTGCCCTAATTTAATAGCTTCTATACTTATTTCTGCCGCATAAGTAAGAAAATCTTCTTCGTTTACTCTATCTATGTTTTGGGGTTTTGTATCAAGGTGTGATTGAAGCACATTTTTGATAGGCTCTTTTTTTTGACTGTGGCTACATAGAGATATGCCACATAAAAGTGTAAGTAGTAATGCTATTAGAAGCAATTGTGATTTAAAACGTTTTATATTTTTCATATACTTTATTTTCTCTTATGAGAAATAATTATGCAAAGTGACTTCTTTTTAAGCCTAATCATGTTACACAATTTCTCGGAAACGTTATACAATTCACATATTTTTAAAATTATAACATGTTTGTTTTAAGGATTGCTGCCCTTAAAATAATTTTTTTAACTTTTATTTATGTTTTGAAAAACCAATATAGTATTCCTTTCCGTATATGAAATTGTAACAGAATGGCGCACATAATTTTTATTTTTTTCCGTAATCCCACATATATGTTGTTGAAGCAATCCCTATTTAGCAACACCTAA
>JAYUQN010000960.1:0-7029 GCA_043756725.1 Saprospiraceae bacterium | reverse complement strand
ATCAAAGTGGATGGCAAAGAAGAAGAAAATTTTGTCTATTATTTCTTCGATAAAGAAAACAATGTGCCCATTATGAGCCGCTCTACTATCAAAAAAGGTGAAGGCAAAGGAGCAACCATTGAAACTTTTATGAGCGACTATCAAGAAGTCAATGGCATTTTTTTCCCTTTTACTATGGAAGTGAAATTTAATGGTCAAACGGGTCAATCCATCGTTTTGGAGAAAGTTGAAATGAATATTGAATTAGCGGATAAAGATTTTGCTTTTCCGACGGAAGCGCCTGTTATTAAAAATTAATTGTTCGCATATTTAGGGTAAGTTTTTTTTGTCATTCAGCAGGAATCTCTTTTTTGTATGTTTTCTTCAAAGTAAGGCTGATTCCTTCTGAATAACAAAAAAAAAAGAGATTCCTACTGAATGACAAAAAAAAACATGCCCTAAATCTTTGTTTACCCCCCTCAGTATTTGAATACTTTTTTGCTCCCACAGCTCAGATTTATTAGTCAGTACATTAATAACCTAACCATTCCGAAAATATGAAACAACTAATTACCCTATTCGGTCTTCTTTCCCTTTCATTTTCTTGTTTTTCACAAGAAGCCATACCCCTCAAAGGAGATGAACTTTTTGGCTCTTTGCGCGCCAGACACATAGGTCCCGCCTTAATGAGCGGGCGAATTGCCGACCTCGAAGGGCATCCTACAAATCCAAAAGTGTTGTATGTTGCCACAGCCGGCGGTGGCGTTTGGCGCACAAGCGACGCGGGCGTGACTTACAGCCCCATCTTTGAAAAAAATATTCAATCCATTGGGTGCATTGCTATTGACCCTAAAAACCCAGACCAAGTCTTATGGGTCGGTACAGGTGAGTGTTGGACACGCAACTCGGTTTCGATGGGCGATGGCATTTATAAAAGTACCGATGGTGGACAAAATTGGACGAATATGGGTTTGCCCAATTCGGAGCATATCAGCAGCATCCAAATTGACCCGACCAATACTAATACCGTTTATGTCGGCGTCATGGGTCGTTTGTGGGGCAATAGTGCCGATAGAGGCATCTATAAAACCACAGATGGCGGCAAAACATGGGAAAAAATCTTTTATGTCAATGAAATGACAGGTTGTTCTGACTTGTCCATTGACCCAAAAGACCCCTCAGTATTGTATGCTTCCTTGTGGGATTTTCGCCGCACAGCTTATTCTTTTAACTCGGGTGGTATCAATTCCGCTTTGTATAAATCAACCGATAGTGGTAAAACGTGGAATAAAATCCACAATGGTTTTCCTGCCGGCAAATTAGGGCGTATTGCCTTAGCCATTGCCCCTTCCAATACCAAAATTTTATACGCCGCTATCGAGTCTGAAAAAGATGAAACCAAAGGCTTGTACCGTTCGGATGATGCAGGAGCCAATTGGAAACGGACAAATGGTGATTTTGAATTGGTTGTCCGTCCTTTCTATTTCTCCCGCTTAGTGGTTGACCCTCGCAATCCCGATATTGTGTGCAAAGCCAGTTTAAGCGGCGCTATCAGTAAAGATGGCGGTAAAACTTTCAGAACCATTAATGGCGGTGTGCATTCCGATTTTCACGATTACTGGTTCAGTATCAACGACCCCAATATGATTTATGTAGGTACAGATGGCGGCGTTTATCGCTCTTGGGATGGTGGCACGGTTTGGGAAATGGCGAAAGGGCTACCCGTTTCACAGTTTTATCAAGTGGCATTAGATAATCAAAAACCCTATAAAGTGTATGGCGGTTTGCAAGATAATGGGTCTTGGATAGGTCCGTCAGAACAGTCTGGAGGTATTGAAAATCGCTACTGGACTTCTGTGGGCGTAGGCGATGGTTTTCGTGTTTATCCGCACCCTACCAATCCCAATATTGTCTATTCTGAAATGCAAGGGGCTGAAAATATATGGCGGTATGATTTAACTAAAAAGCAGAGTAAAGTCATAAAACCCTATCCGCAAGCCAACGAACCTAAATTGCGTTTTAACTGGAACACGCCGCTCACGACGAGTTTGCACAAGCCCGACCGCTTGTATGTGGGTAGCCAGTTTTTACATAAATCAGATGATAGAGGTGAAACATGGGTGAAAATTTCAAAAGATTTAAGCACCAATGACTCGGCTAAACAACAGCAGGAAAACTCGGGCGGTTTGAGTATGGACAATTCAGGTGCTGAAAATCACTGTACGATATTTGCCATTGGCGAATCACCACTTGATGAAAATATGATATGGATTGGCACGGATGATGGTAATGTACAAGTTACCACAGACGGTGGAAAAAACTGGACAAATGTTACAGCCAATATCCCCAATTTGCCTAAAAACACATGGGCATATTTCATAGAACCCAGCCGTTATGATAAAAATACCGCTTATGCCGTTTTTGATGGACATACACAGAGCGATTTCAATACATATATCTATAAAACAACTGATGGTGGTAAAACGTGGAAATCAATAGCCACCCCAGACATTAAAAACTTCGCCCGTTGCATCCGTGAAGATGTGAAAAAATCCAATATTTTATACCTCGGTACTGAGGGGGGTCTTTACATCACTGTGGACGGCGGTCAAAACTGGTTGCCTTTCAAAAACAATATGCCTCCTGTGGCTGTGCATTGGATTGCTTTGCATCCCACAGAAGATGCGCTTGTAATGGCAACACATGGAAGAGGTATTATCATCATTGACGATGTCAGCCCTATTCGCCAAATCAGTAAAGAAATGCTTGCTAAAGATTTGCATTTTTTAGAGCGCAAACCCAGCATTATGAAAGAAGGTGGTGGCTTCGATGGCTATGCCACAGTAGGCGAGTTTGTGGGTGAAAACCCTAATAACTTGCCTCAAATCACCTATTATCTGAAAAGCCGCCATACGTTTGGTAAAATGACGATGGAAATTTTTAACCCCAAAGGTGAAAAAATAGCCGACCTTTCACCGGGCAAATCCAAAGGCATCAATCAAGTATCTTGGAACTATCGTTTGAAAGTGCCTAAAACAGCGAAGGGCAAAACGTTTGCTTTTGGCGGTTTTTCTGCCCCAACTGTGCCAGAAGGGATATATAAAGTGAAAGTAACAAAAGGCACGGCTGTTTATGAAAATGATTTGGTTTTGCAATATGACCCTAACTCGATTCATAGCAAAGAAGACCATGCCCTGCAGCATGAAACAGCGATGAAACTCTACAATATGTCCGAAGATTTAGCTTTTTTAGTGGATCAAATAGATAAAATGAAAGCAGGCGCAGATACCTTGATGCCGAAAGTGAATGCTGATAAAAAGCTTCAAAAAGCACTCGGTATGGACGGGTGGGTGAAAGATATTACGGCTTTGAAAGAAGGCGTAGTGGTAACAAAGGGCGATAATTATGTAGGTTCAGCGGAGCCGCAGTTGCGTGAAAAAATATCGAGCCTTTACAGTGAAATTGTCGGTTATGCAGGTCGCCCATCTAATGCGCAATTGGATAATTTGAAAGTTTTAGATGATAAATTGAAAGAGGCGATGGCTAAATTTGAAACGATAAAATCTAAAATGGCATCGCTGAATGCAGGTTTGGCTAAAGCAAAATTGGCTGAAATCAAGCTTCGGAGCAAGGAGGATTTTATGAAAGCGGATTTGTAATGTTTTAATCTTTTGCATGTTGAGCTTTTTTAAACACAAAAAAACAAAGAAACACAAAGTTAAATGTTGACAAAATATTTAACTTTGTGTTTCTTTGTTTCTTTGTGTTTAAAAAATAGTTAACTTGGACACTTACTTTCTATTAGATTTAAAAGTAAAATACCCAATCACACGATCATGTCGTGAGCCAAAAGGCATAAAATAGACCAAAAGCGTGTATTCATTTTCAGTTTCATACCAATTGCCTTCTAAGGTTTCCATATCAATTTGCTTCGTTTTATGCGGCACAACGACATAATTGTAATTGTAAAAACCTTGTTTTAGAAGCACATCGGCTTCATAGCCTTTTTTTTGAGCATCATAAGTCAGTTTGAAACGCTCGTCAATTTTCCAATCCGACAATGCGCCGAAAATGTAAACATCCGCTTCGTCCACTTCTAATTTTCTTAAAAGGGTGAAATGGGCGTTCACATAATCCGCTTTGATAGCACTTTCACCGTCATTATTGAAATCTGTATTGTCAACAAAATAGCCACCGTTCAAATCGGGATATATCAAATAAGGCTCACGAGAGCGGTCTAAATCGTTGCGCAAAACATAATCCCACGTATCGTCGCCTTTATCAATAGACATCACCCGCTCTGAACGAAATCGGGTACTCCGCAAATCCACATAACGCCATTCTTTTCCTGCGGCAAAAGAAATAGAATCTTGATAATCAAACATAATTTTTTCACCCAATACGTGGCTGGGTTTCATCAAATTAATGGCATTGTCCCATCGCCCATTTTGCATAATAGTTACTCGAAGGTCATTTATGGGGTTTTGAACTCGAAATTGCTTAGGGTCAATGACAATATCCATTTCATGGTGCGTATTGTATTTTATAGGAACAGAATAAGTCATTTGGGGTACTGGCACTATAATCTGCTCGTAAATAACAAACCGACGCGTTAAAACCACTGTTTTTTCAGCGTTGTCTTCAAAAACTTTCAATAAATAATTACCCGATTTTGTAATTCGCATGGTTTCAGTGGGTAACGATAACGTATAGTGCATATAAGGCACATTGGTCGTGAAAGCATTTTTATAGTTGTTAATACGCTCTTCGTGAAAGCCTTCAATGTATTCTAATCTGTCCAATTTGGTCGGTTGCCAATAGCGGTTGCATTGCTCAACGGAAAACATTAAATCTTTGACTTCCACGTCCATATCATCGAATATCAAGGTCAAACGACCATTATTCAAGTCCATTATGGGTGTGCTGGTAGGATTGCCCCCTGCAAAAAAACGGACTGTACGGAGATTTTCTGTATAGATAGAATCCACCGCTTTGAGTTTGTCTGATTGGGCATGTAGCGTTGAAAAAAGTGCAAAAAAGAGAACGGATAATAATTTCCTCATGCTAAAAGTTTGTTTATCAATAAGTGTTTGTGTAAAACGAAGCGGCAAAATTAATATTTCATGTTCTTAAGATAGAATTAAATGTGAAATTATTGATTATCATTGCCCATCAATCTGTCAACAATGCACTGCTTACTGCTTTTTCATACGCTCGTTGTTTTTGACAACTGCCGCATACACCATAAAGATTGAGCGAATGGTGCATCACCGTAAAATTCAACAATTCTCCTACCATCGTTTTGATATTTTGCAAACGGGGGTCACAAAACTCAACAACTTTGGCACAATCCACGCAGATAACATGGTCGTGCTGTTTTGAGCCATAGCTTTTTTCATATTGCGCCAAATTTTTACCAAACTGATGCTTGCGCACAAGGTCACAATTCACCAAAAGCTCCAATGTGTTATAAACTGTTGCTCGGCTGACGCGATAATTCTTGTTTTTCATGTGAATATACAAGGCTTCAGCATCAAAATGGTCATAACGTCCATATATTTCTTCAAGTATGGCGTATCGTTCGGGCGTTTTACGAAAACCGCTTTTTTCTAAATGCGCTGAAAAGATATGGGTTACTTCTTTGATAATATCTGCTTCGTTTCTATTGGAAGGCATTTTCTATTTATTTTTATATTTCAAGAGGGTAAAAATACGTAATTTTTAGGGATGTTTCAAACAAAGCTGTATTTGTCAATGGGCTATGGCTTTCCTTATTTTCACCAACCGAGTTAAAAGCATCTCTAATTGGTCTAAAGGCAACATATTAGCGCCATCGCTTTTCGCTACTGAGGGGTTCGGATGGGTTTCGATGAAAAGCCCATCTGCCCCTACGGCAATAGCAGCGCGCGCAATGGTTTCAATCAAAGCGGGTTTACCCCCTGTCACACCTGTTTTGGAATTGGGTTGTTGGAGCGAGTGGGTGCAATCCATAATCACCGTTGCGCCCAATTGTTGCATTTCAGGAATGTTGCGATAATCTACTACCAAATCTTGATAACCGAAAGTATTTCCCCGTTCTGTCAACATGACCTTATGGTTACCGCTATCTAACACCTTTTGTAAAGCATGACCCATCGTTTCACTCGAAGCAAATTGTCCTTTTTTGATATTAACGACTTTACCTGTGTTAGCGGCTGCTACCAATAAACTGGTTTGGCGGCAGAGAAAAGCGGGAATTTGAAGTATATCCACATAATCGGCAGCCATAGCTGCTTCTTCATCTGTATGAATATCAGTTGTTGTAGGCAGATTGAAAGTTTTAGCCACTTTAGCCAATATTTTCAAGGCTTTTTTATCACCAATACCTGTGAAAGAATCAATACGCGAGCGATTGGCTTTGCGGTAAGAGCCTTTAAAAATATAGGGAATTTGGAGAATGTCGCAAATTTTACCTACTTTTTCAGCTATTTCCAAAGCCATTGTTTCATTTTCGATGGCGCAAGGTCCGGCTATGAGGAAAAAATTGTTGCTGTCGAGGTGTTTGAGTTGCGGTATTTCACTTAAAATCATAATTGTATTGTTGAATTGCTGTATTGTTGTATTGTTGTATTGTTGTATTGTTGGCGTTTTACCCAACAATACAACAATATAACAATACAACAACTTTATTGATTACGTTTGGGCTTAATTATAGGCTCAAACACTATTTTTTTATAAATTTTAGCCATTGCCAAAGAGCGATTGAGGATTTTTACTTTTTGAGCCATATCCATATAATCCACACTGAGCCATTGATTGGGTTTTGCGGTACGGCTGTGAACCGTCACGCGGGGTTGGTCGGTTTCAATGTAAATAATTTGCTGAACACTCGGTATGGTTTTATAACAGTCCAGCTTTTCACCCAAATCAAAGATTTTAGTGCTTTTTGAATGGACTTCTATAATAATAGCGGGGTTTAAACTGGCTGTTTTTACATTTTTATAATGGTATTCTTTCAGTTCGCCTGCTATTAGATGCACATCTGGGTTGTAAACATCGTCACAACCGATG
>JAYUQN010000959.1:0-2657 GCA_043756725.1 Saprospiraceae bacterium | reverse complement strand
TTTTTAGGTATTTTGCCTATGTAGAGACGTTGCACTGCAACGTCTTTGCATCATTTTTTTTGCTAAATTATCGGGATTTTACCCCGTTTCATGTATATTAAAGAAAACCCTTTGTTTTAACTAAAAAAAAGAACATTTTAAGCCTAAAATACTGAGGGGGGTTAAACCTCTTTTAACCCTACATAATTTTCAGCAATAGTGGTCGCATAAGCCTTTGACAAGTGAATATAATCAAATTTAGCTTTTTGCAACAGGTATTGATAGGAACCATGTTCTGCCTGTTTATGAAAAAGCGTGGTCATAAAATTTGAAAAATCCTGCGCTCTCCAAATTCTCCTTAAACAATCAAAAGTATAGCTTTTAAGTTGTTCTTCTGTATTCAGTTCAAAATAATTAATAAAGGCTTTGGCTAAAAAGCGAATATCGGCAACTGCCAAATTTAAGCCTTTGCCACCCGTTGGCGGAACAATATGCGCCGCATCACCTGCCAAAAACATGCGCCCATGCTGCATATTGTCTATCATAAAACTTCGCATCGGGGTAATGCTTTTATCAAAAATATCCCCTCTATTGACTTTAAAACCATTGCCATCCGATAAGCGAATATCCAACTCATCCCAAATTTGGGCATCTGTCCAATTATTGAGGGTATCACTACTTGGCACTTGCAAATACAACCGACTGACTTCTTGGGAACGCAAACTTTGCAAAGCAAAACCATTTTCATGATAGGCATAAATCAATTCCTCGGACGCTGGAGGGGCATAAGCCAAGATACCGAGCCATGAAAAAGGGTATTCTATGCGAAATTCGTTGTAAGAATCGGGGGGCATAGTTTTGCGCCCGATACCGTGAAAACCATCACAAGCGGCTATAAATTGGCATTCTAAAGCCTTTTTTTTGCCCTTTTCAAGATAATGAATTGTAGGTTTTGTAGTTTCTACGCCTTCAAAATGCGTAGCTTCGCACCCAAATTTTATATCAATCTCACGTTTTTCACAGGCATCAATCATGTCTTTTACAATCTCTTGTTGCCCATAAATAGTGATATGGCGACCACCCGTATATTCATCAAAAGGTATGCGAATTCTTTTATTGTCAAAACTCATATAGACGCCGTGATGTACTTCGCCTTCTTTCAGCATACGATCAGCGACGCCTAATTCCTTGAACAAATCTACCGTATTTTGCTCCAAAAGCCCTGCTCGCACACGGCTTGTGACGTATTCTTTACTCTTATTTTCGAGTATTTGGCAGCTCATGCCCGCTTTTTCAAGCAAGAGAGCCAATGTAAGTCCTGCTGGACCTGCGCCTATGATACCGACTTTGATCATGATGTAGCTTCGGATAAATCCGACCTGTGCGATTAAGAAATAGAAATTAAGCGGCGCAAGCGAATCGAATTTCAGAATGAGCAAGCCAAAGTTGTTGTTCTTTATTACATTTAATGGCTTTAAGATGCGCCAACAAGGTAGAACCTTTAGGCGACCAACTCATATTGTTGCTCAAATAAGCCTTTACCATTCACATCGTAATAACTTGTGAACTTATAAAAGCCTATTTCGCCTTTTACTCGATATTCTTTAGTGCTGATGATTTCTTTAGTTTTTTTTTACCCACAGCACTCATTTGGTCACTAACCGCTCCTCGCATCGCTGCGTAGGCTGTTTCTAAGACCACTTTTTCACAACTGTCTATCCCTTCAAGGGTCGAGCTGTCTGTTATTTCTCGTTCTTCTATGCGTTGTACTTTTTCTACGCTGCCATCGGCTTGCGTTTGTTCAAATTCTATTATTATTCGGACTTTATTCATTTTACTTTTTTTTACAAATGTACTATTTCTTAATCGCACAGGTCGGTTTTATCTGCTGCTACAGAGACTAAAACAACCCTTCAACCGACCAATAACGTTCGCCCGTATCATAATTGAAAGTCAAAACCTTCGCTCCTCTTGGCAAATCTTTTAATTTCTTTGAAACTGCTGCCAAAGCTGCCCCTGTTGAAACGCCCGCCAATATGCCTTCTTCACGCGCTAAGCGTTGCGTAAAATCGTAGGCTTCTTCTTTTGTAACGGTTATCACACCATCTAATATTTCCCTGTGCAAATTGTCAGGAATGAAACCAGCACCTATGCCTTGAATGGGATGTGGCGAAGGGCTGCCGCCACTGATAACGGGCGAAGCTGCAGGCTCCACTGCAAAAACTTTCAAATTTGGCATCACAGGTTTCAATATTTCACCGCAGCCTGTGATATGCCCGCCTGTGCCAACGCCTGTAATAATGGCATCTAAACCTTTGGGGAAATCTTGTAAAATTTCGATAGCCGTTGTATGGCGATGCACATCTATATTGGCAGGATTGCTAAACTGTTGCGGCATCCAAGCATTTTGAGTTGAATTGACCATTTCCGTGGCTTTTTCAATCGCCCCTTTCATGCCTTTTTCACGAGGTGTCAATTCAAGACTTGCCCCATAAGTGGTCATAATTTTACGGCGTTCGATAGACATAGATTCAGGCATAACTAATATCAATTTATAGCCTTTCACCGCACAAACCATTGCCAAACCAATGCCTGTATTACCCGATGTGGGTTCTATAATAACGCTGTCTTTCGTTAAAATGCCCTTATTTTCAGCGTCTTCAATCATAGAAAGCGCA
>JAYUQN010000958.1:0-7030 GCA_043756725.1 Saprospiraceae bacterium | reverse complement strand
TTAACGTTTCGTACACTTTCTTAGAAAAAGTAGCGAATTTTGACTTACTTCGGATGTACTCCCCCTTTGGGGGTCGGGGGGACGCACGGCTTTTTCGAGTGCCAAAACAGAACTTAACAGCCCTGCCCCCAAAGGGGGAGTACATTGGAAATATTATTAAAAATTGTAGTAATTTCAAATGTATTTCCGATGTACTCCCCCTTTGGGGGCAGGGGGGCTGCAAGGAGTTTTTGAGGGTTTAAATTTATTACTGTTTAAAAAAAAAGTCTCAATACATCTATCTCAATATCGTCATATCCCCCCTCAGTATTTTACCATCATTGAGCTTCAAGCGCAAGATATAATAGTATGTACCTTCTGGCAATGGGTTGCCATTTTGATTGGTGCCATTCCACGTATTATTATAATTTTTAGCGATGTAAAGAATATCGCCCCAACGGTTGAAAATTGTCAACTCGGCTTCTGGAAATTTTTCAATATTATCAATTACCAACACATCATTTTTACCATCGTCGTTAGGTGTAATGGCGTTGGGGACATTGATTTCAATAGGCTCAACCTTGATGGGTTTGGGTTTTATTAAAATTCGGACATCGCCTGTATCGCATATTCCCGTACACAAATCGCTGCAAACAATGAATTTGAATTTGGCGATACCCGCATAATTCTTATCGGAAATATAGTTGAAAGTGCCATTGTTAAACACATCAAACCGTCCGTTTGCGGGGTTTGTAAGGCGTGTTACGGAGTAAGTTCCAACGGGTGCACCTTCCGACAATTGGCTTTTCAAGGTATCGCCCATGAGCATTTCAAGCGACAAATCAAGCGCTTTGGGTATAATGGGCATAAAAACAGACACGGTATCAAAAGAACGATAACCCGAACAGATGCTGTCGCTTGTGGTTAAAATAAAACTATTTATACCGTTTTTAAGGTTTGAAACAGTGGTCGTTGGATTTGTTACAGAAGCGATATCCGCTCCTGAAACACTGCGCCAATTGATTTTATACTGAGGGGGTACTATTGCCGCCAATTGTGCTGTTTGTACACAGACCTTTTGGTCAATACCCGCGTCACTGAATAGTTTTTGTCGAATTTTTACCGTTGCAGAATCCCCAATTTGAGCCGCGCAACCTTTGGGGTCTATAACCTCAATAAGTTTATAAACGGTTGATACAGAAGGTATTACAGTAGATATTGTATTGTTGCGAGCATTGTTAATCGTGACAATTGTGTTCTCTTTTACGTTTCTAAATGTGATATTGAAAGCATCTGGCGAGCTTGTTTTAAAAGTCAATACGGCGTTGCTGTTAGCGCATATCGTGGTATCACCCGTTAAACCTACGGTTATTTTATTTTTGAAAATAATAGGAATACTGTTTGATGCGCTATAACAACGGTCGGTTGTAATAACAGTGCCATTATCATCATTGCCTACCCGATATTGAATATAATAAGTGCGGTCATATTGCATTTTAGCAGGGTCAAACTCAAACTCCCCTGTGGTATTTTTTTGTAAAACATCGCCCGGTCGGGTAGCGGATGTGCTATCATGCAAAATAAATTCAAAAGTGTCATTGGCATCTAAAACGCCATTTCGTAGCACTTCTACTTTCCCTTTTTGACCAAAACAAGCCATAATCGGCGTATTGCGCAATAGAGCTGCTTGCGTTACACAAGGGCATTTTTTCACCCCACTTATCGTATTCGATTCACAGCCAAAAGCATCTTTGATTGTAAGCGTATAACTTGACCCTTCTGCCAATGGATTTGATGTGAAAGTATTTCCCGTTATCGTACCCGCCATGCCGTTAGCTATGGTGAAAGGAGCCACACCATTCAGCGCAACATTGATGGTAAATTGCGTACCATTGGTGTTGCAATTGTCCGAAATAAGTGTCAATTGTGGACTTTCTCTAAATAATATCTCAACTGTATCTGAAACAGCGCACTGGTTGTTTTTCTCTGAAAATGTCAACACATATTTGCCCGATTGGGTAACAGTGATGGTGCTATTTGATTTTGTTGTATCTGAAAAAGTCAATGTTCCCGCAGACGGTTTTTCAATTACCCGCCAAACAGGTGTGCCGATTGAAACACCCCCCCTCAGTATATATTGCTTTCCGCAAGTGGCATCATCTGCTCCCGCTTTGGGTTGAGGCAAACGGTTGATGAAAATTGCTAAAGTCTTTTCAAGGCTTTCACGGCATTCATTCCTTGTTTTCACACTCAATCTGCCGCCTGTGGATCCCAACCAACGCACCGTCACTTCATCTGAACTATCGCTGCCCACTATGAAAGCACCCGTCGGCACTTGCCATTTGTAGCCTTTCATGCCTATCACAGAAGAAGCCTTGTAAGTGGTGGTTTCACCTTGACATATATTGGTTGCCCCAGTAATGGTAGCAGGCGCATCTGGCGCATTTCTGAGAACAACGTTGATAGAGCTTTGATTTTCGGCACAACCGCCGACAGGTTGCACAACTACTTGACCACCACTGTTGCCAAACCGAACTGTGACTTGATGGGTTCCACGTCCCGATTCGATAGTAGCCCCCGTAGGTACACGCCAAAAATAAGAGATGGCATCGGGGTCTTTTTGAACGGTGAAAATAGCTGTTGTGCCGCCGCAAATTTCCCTAACGCCCGTTATGGGTAAAGAATCTATGCCCGTTTTAATGGTAACATTGAGGCATTTAGACCGTTTGGCATTGCAATCATTCGTAATTTCAAGACAAATATCACCGATAGCGTTGTTATTCCATTTTACTTCAATTTCATTTGTTCCTTGTCCTTTATTAAGTGTGCCATTTGCAGGAACTGTCCAGTTAAAGGTTTTAAATTTCGGATTGGGCGTCACCATATATGTAACGACCGTACCCGGGCAAGCTTGGGCAGCCCCTAAGATTGAAAAAGTATCCAAGTTCGCATTTTTCACCCTAATATCGGTACAGACCTCCCTTTTCAAACCGCAATTAGTGGCAGTTAATTCAAGACATATTTGACCCACTGTAACGGTATCCCAAGCAACCGTAATGGTTTGAGAACCTTGTCCACTGACAATCGTCGCGCCTTTTGGCACTGACCATTTATAGGCTGAAATATTCGCATCACCACTTACGCCATAAGTTGTTGTATCATTAGAGCACACTTGCGTGTTGCCCAAAATAGGTAAAGCCTTTGGTAATTCAGAGACTATTTTGACATAATGGTTTTCAGACCGTTTAAGATTGCATGTGTTTTCAATATCTAAAATAATTAAAGCCTCGCTATCTGAATTGTAGCGCACTACTAAAGTCGGTGTATTTTGACCAGCGAGAATGGTTACATTGGCTGAAACACGCCATGAATACTTGGTAATGGCGGCATCAGGCTTCGCTTTCAAAGTATCTACTGCCCCGGGGCAAACAGTTTTCAGACCAACTAACGGAATCGAATCAGGTGGTGTATTTGAAACGGTCACGGTGATGCAGCTTTGTTGCGCAGAACCACAATTATTGCTTGGCGTCAAACAGACTTGACCGCCTGCGCTTGTGCCCCAATTGACATCAATTTGCTTAGTGCCTTGCCCGCGCAAAATGCTCGCGCCTGTTGGCACTGTCCATTGATAATTGGTAACAGACATTGAATCGGGAGCCGTGTAAGTGGCTGTTGATGCTGGGCATACGTTTTGACTGCCTGAAACAACTAAGTTTGAAGGAATTTTACCAATTTCAATATCCAAACACGTACTATCGCTTGTGCCACAACCATTTTCAGCGTTGACGCATATTTTGCCCACTTTATTAGCTCCCCACGTAACCGACACAACCGAGGTTCCCGCACCTGAATTTATGATGCCGCCTTGAATTGTCCAATTGTATTGTAAAATACCTGTTGCAGGATTGACAATATTGTAGTTAACGGCTCTGTTTTCACACGTCACAACATCGCCGCGCAATTCGGGTCTGTTCGGAACAATGCCTGTGCGACCAACCGTTATGGTTGTAGATTTTTCACAAGTATAGCCACTAAAAGCCCGAACAGTGAACGTATAAGTGCCTGCTTGAGCCACCGATACTGAGGGGGTGGTTGAAATGACTGAACTTGACCCATTTTTCCATTCGTAGCTAACAGTTGCTGTATTGGGTGTAATTGTTGCTGAACCTGTTAGCGTTATAGTTTTTATTTCACACGTTAAATCGCCTGATTTAGTCGCTGAAGGGGTAATATCAATGACTGTCAAATTGAGTTTTACCGTAGAATCACAACCCGTAAAAGACGCATTGGGTAGTGGAACGGTAAAATTGCCTGTTGTTGAAAAGGTTTGAGTACCTACTTTCACAGAACCCCCTTGACAAACCACTGTATCTAAAGTGCGGGTTAAAGAAGTCGTGCTTAAAACAGTCAAATTGAGATTAACCGTAGAATCGCAACCCGTATAGGAACCATTTTTTATAACGGCTGTATGATTGCCTGTTGTGTTAAAAGTCTGCGTACCAATGGTCACTGACCCACTTGGGCATACCGTTCTACTGATATTTTTAGTAAAAGAAGCGGCATTTAAAACGGTCAAATTGAGTTTCACAATAGAATCGCAACCCGTATAAGACGCATTGGCTAAAGCGATGGTATAAGTGCCCGAATTTTTAAACACTTGATTATTAATGACCACCGAATCATTCGGGCAAATCGTTCTGTCCAATATTTTAGTAGCCGATGCCGCATTTATGACGGTCAAATTGAGTTTCACAATGGAGTCGCAACCTGCATAAGACGCATTAGGCAAATTTACTGTATAACTACCTGTGGTCGTGAAAGTTTGAGTTCCTATGGTTACCGAACCATTTGTACAAACTGTCCTATCCAAGGTTTTAGTCAAAGAAGCGGCTGTTAAAACCGTCAAATTGAGTTTCACAATAGAATCGCAACCCGTATATGACCCATTGGGCAAAGTAACGGTATAATTGCCTGTTGCATTAAAAACCTGACTGCCAATGGTTATTGAACCATTGGGGCAAAGCGTTCTATCCAACGTTTTAGTCAAAGAAGCAGTTGTTAAAACCGTTAAATTGAGTTTCACAATAGAATCGCAACCTGTATAAGACCCATTGGGTAGGGTAACAGTATAATTGCCTGTTGCATTAAAAACCTGACTGCCAATGGTTATTGTACCATTTGGGCAAAGTGTTCTATCCAACGTTTTAGTAAAAGAAGCCTCGTTTAAAACCGTCAAATTGAGTTTTACAATAGAATCGCAGCCTGTATATGACGCATTGGGCAAGTTAATAGTATAACTGCCAGTTGTATTAAAAACTTGGCTACCAATCGTAATGGATTTACCCGGGCAAATTGTTCTATTTAGGGTTTGTGTTAATGAAATTATAGGTAAAACCGTCAAATTAAGGTTGATTATTGAATCGCAACCTGTGTAGGACGCATTGGGTAAATATATGGAATAAACGCCCGTAGTCGTAAAAGTTTGACCACCAGCTATAAATGACTTACCCGGGCAAATGTCTTTAACAATATTATTTTCAACGGCTGGTGAAAGCCCTACCGACTTGCAAGCAAAAGCACTTTCGCCACATGTCCCTAATATTTTTACACAGACAGCACCCACCGTTGCGCCCCAATCTACTTTTATAGCGTTTGTGCCTTGTCCTGAAACAAGGGTGCCGCCACCGTCCACACGCCATTCGTAAGCGAGGGCATCTATGCGGTTAGCGATTGAATAGTTTAAGCCTTTCTGAGTGGGGCATGCTGCGGTTGGACCTGCAATTTCTGAGGCTGCAACAACTGGAACGCCGCCCACTGAACCTGCGACAATTTCAATGACATAATCACAAACATCGTTTCGCTGTCCGTCCATCATTAACAGATAACGTTTGCCAACAGTTAAACCAGAAACGACAACAATTTCAGTAAAACCAGAGGCGATAGCACTGGAAGCACCACAATAGACAGTTGTGAAAGTTGAACAATTGCTTGTTTCATATACCCTTACTTGCAACCCGTTACCTGTGGATAAAGGACCGCCATTACATCGTTTAGCTTCTATTTTAAACTGAATTTCACTGGTACCTGCGTCAAAATAAAACAAATGCGCATTTTCAATAGCTCCACAACCACCAGAAGGAAAAGGTACATTGGCGATGGGTAAGGTATTGCAATATGGAAAATCTCCCGGACAAAGTAAAGGGGCATCTACACAATTGAGACCGGGTGAGCGACCACTACAACTGCCATTATTAAGGATAGTAACAAGCCCTGGATAAGATTTGAAAGGAATTTGGCTTTGAACAGGCTGTGTCACAGCCCCAAAAGGAACAAAAATGGAAACGGGTAAGCCTGTATAACTTTTAACCTTGAAATTAATCCGAAAAATAGTCGTGCTATCGGCTAAAGTTTCAGTTGAATTAGAAGACCAAGTGAATACAATTTTACCTGTTGCTCTATTGGTAATATTGAAATTGCCGAGGTTAGCGTTGCCCATATTGATACTCGCAGGTGGAATATCCACATATTCAAGATAGGACGCATTCCAATTGATTTGAATATTGAAATTATCAACATTGGTGAAACCGCCTACTTTAAAATCAATGGGAACGATGTCACCGACATTAGCAGTGGCAGAGGAGATATGCAGATTAACTTGACCCGCTGCGGGTAGGTTAATAGTTGGCATATTTGTATTTGTTCCGAAAGCTCTCAAAGCTAAAAATAAGCCGAGAAGCCATAAGTGTTGTTTAAATCGAGTCATGGGATGCAATAGTATTGGAATTTGGAACGTGTATGTTCATTCTACTGATTACAAATTTAAGGCTAATTAAATTGAAATCAAATTTAAAGATGTAAATATCTATAAAATTAGACTTATCTTGGTATATTGCACATAGTTTTTTACATAAAAAATACAGAACGCATGCCTTTATCGCCTTTAAAATTCTTTTTCATTACCGCTTTTCTATTCGGTAGCTTGTACGCCCTTATCGTTCCACCCTTCCAAGTGCCTGATGAATTTAACCATTTTTATAGAAGTTGGCAAATT
>JAYUQN010000957.1:0-20409 GCA_043756725.1 Saprospiraceae bacterium | reverse complement strand
TATCGCGTATTTAGAAAACTAAAATTTGTTTTTTAGGCTTGGCATAAAAAGGGTGGTTTTGATTTAAACTCCCACACTAAAACTCACTGTCCATTGTAAATTGTCCATTATCCCTTGCTCCTTATTCATACCGCAACGACTCTATCGGGTCGAGGCGAGACGCTTTTAAAGCAGGATATAAACCAGAAAACAAACCGACAACAAAACACGTGACAAGTCCTAAAATGATCCAACCCCAAGGCATTATAAAAGCGCCTTTAAATAATAAAGATACACCAAACCCCGCTAATACACCTAAAAATATGCCTACTATGCCGCCCATTTGACAAATAACGATGGCTTCAGCCAAAAATTGAGTTAAAACGCTGTTGCGTGTGGCGCCAAGTGCTTTGCGGATACCGATTTCACGGGTACGCTCGGTGACACTGACAAGCATGATATTCATCAAACCAATGGAAGCCCCCAGCAGCGTAATCAAGCCTATACCGATGGTTGCCCACCGAATTTTTACGGTATTTTCTTTTAAAAGGTCTAACAAACTATCGCTTTTGAATATTTCAAAATCTTCTTCTTGCCCCAATCGCAGTTTGCGAATTTGTCTAAAAAGTCCTGTTGCCACATCGGTTGCATTGTCCATATCCGCAGCCGAAGCAACGCCCACATTGATGCTGTAATCCGCACCTTGATTGTCATAAATGCGTTTAGAGTTGAGCAAAGGCACTATCACCAACCTATCGCCTCCTTGCGAACCACCGCCTGAGCCTTTTGATTTCAAAATACCGACCACAAGATAGCGCACATTGCCAATCAAAATATCTTCACCCAATGCTTTGTCAGGATTGTTATTGAAAAGTGTTTTTATCAGTTCTGTACCGATAATGGCTTTATTGGCGCCGCTTTGTAGTTCATTTTCTGAAAAATTGCGACCATATTCCAACTCTTGCCCTTTCACATCGAGGTAGTTTTCATCTGCCCCATAAATAGCAATAATGGGATTGGTTTTTTTATCCCCTCTTTGCACAGTGGCTCTACCCGTTGCTTGAATAGAAAGCGTGACTTTTGACGGAAAGTCGTAGCGTTCTTTAAACTCCACTGCTTGTTCATAATCAATGGTTTCGCCCATCCGCATGCGTCTGCCGCCTCGGTTGCCTCTGATGCTCTGCGATTTGCGCTCGATGGTAAAAGAATTGGCTCCCATATCATTAAAACTATCGTTCAGAGAAAACAACACGCTATCTAAGGCGGTCAATATACCTACTAAAGCCATTAAACCCACCGCTATAATCAGCAATGTTAAAATGGTGCGCAACGAATTGGTTTTAACAGAATCAATGGCAACACCTACGGTTTCTTTTATATTCATTTTTTATTTGTTAAAAACGGAATGTCACATAATACATCACGAATTTAGGCATTTTACCATCCTATCAAAGAAAATGATAGATAAAAGAGGGCATTTTATAGATAAAATAGCGAGTTCAAAGATTTCCTAATTCTGTTCCCATTATTTGTTCTCATGAAAACCTCTTTCACACCATATAGGAGTATGTTACTTTTTTCACAATCCCCTAATTTATTTATTTGGTGTTTCATGAGTATATACGTAGTTTTACGAGATATTTGAATCATTAAATCCAATAGTAAAAAATGAAAAAACTGACCATTCTTTTGCTCTCAATAGTGTGCATTTCATGCGTGAAAGCCCAAAACAAACTCACTCCCGAAAAATTAGCCGCCTTACAAAAGGAGATTATTGAGGAAGTGGACAAACGCCACAACCAATCTGCTATAATGAATGATATGATTTTCAGTTTCGCAGAGTTGGGGTTTCATGAAACTGAAACTTCTAATTATTTGACACAACTCCTTGAAAAAGAAGGTTTTAAAATTGAAAAAAATATATCAGGTATTCCGACAGCTTGGATTGCTCGGTGGGGTAGTGGGAAACCCGTCATTGCCATTGGCTCTGATGTGGATTGCATTCCAAAAGCTTCACAAAAACCCGGGGTTGCTTATCACGACCCCATCGTAGATGGTGCGCCCGGTCATGGCGAAGGGCACAACTCGGGTCAAGCTTTAAATATAACGGCTGCTTTGGTTTTGAAAAAAATAATGGCGCGTGAAAAATTATCAGGCACATTGATGCTTTGGCCCGGCATTGCGGAAGAATTGGTGGGTGCAAAAGCGTATTATGTTCGGGATGGGTATTTTAAGGACGTAGATGCTTGTATTTTTACGCACGTTAATCATACGTTGTCTGTAAAACATGGAGACGTCGGCTACAATGGTTTGGTGTCTGTGAAATTTAATTTTGAAGGCGAAGCAGCTCATGCAGCGATGAATCCGTGGCGCGGTAAAAGTGCATTAGACGGCGTCGAATTGATGAATATTGGTTGGAATTTCAAGCGCGAACATTTGCAATTGACCCAACGCTCGCATTATGTGGTGTCTAATGGGGGAGACCAACCCAATGTCGTGCCTTCAAAAGCGCAAGTGTGGTATTATTTTCGTGAAAGAACCTACCCACGAGTGAAAGAGTTGTTTGAATATGGCAAACAAATAGCCAAAGGGGCTGCCATGATGAGCGATACTAAAGTGTCGTGGGAGATAGTTGGCTCGGCTTGGCCCGGTCATTTCAACAAACCTATGGCAGAAGCGGCTTACAAACACATTCAACGCATTGGTATGCCAACATGGTCTGCTGAAGACCAATTGCTGGCAAAATCCATACAAAAAGAACTCAATTCGCCCATTCAAGAGGGCTTAACTTCCACTATTGATACAGTTTTGGAAGTCCGTTCTTCTATGGGCGGTGGCTCAGACGATATTGCCGATATTTCATGGTCATTGCCGACTATTACGCTCGGTTATCCATCCAATATCCCCAGTTTGCCGGGACATCATTGGGCAAATGCTATTTCAATGGCAACACCTATTGCCCACAAAGGCATTACAGCAGGTGCGAAAGTAGAAGCTTTGACATTATTGGATTTGCTCAACGACCCTAAAATCATCACCAACGCATGGGAATATTATAAAAAAGAGCAAACCAAAGACATTAAATACGAGCCATTGATTGCACCCACTGATAAACCAGCTATTACCTTAAATACTGAAATAATGGCTAAATTTCGTCCTGAGTTGAAAAAATACTATTATGACCCAACGAAATATAAATCGTATTTGGAGCAATTGGGCATTAAATACCCTACTGTGCGGACAAGTGGTGAAAAATCAAGTGGCGGCAAATAAAAGACAATAAAATGCTATTAGGGATAGGTACACGTGTGAAATTTAGGACAACACCCGATTCGGGCATCATCACCGACAAGTTGGGGGACGATATGGTTATGGTACAATTGGACGGTATAGATATGGAGATTCCCGCTTTTGAAGAAGACCTAATTCGGGAAGAAGATTATATGCAAAGTGCTGATTTTCAAGCTGTTAAAAAAGAAAAGCCTATAGTTTTTGAAAAAAAACTTAACACATTACCCCCCCTCAGTATAAAACCCATTTTCGCTAATTCGGGTATTCATTTAGCATTTCAACCAAAGCATAAACCCAATGGGGAAATTGAAAAACTGGATATTCTATTGCTCAATGATACGGCTTTTGATATTGTTTTCAACGTAGATTTTGTTGTTTTCAACGCTATAAAATGGTCAAAAAATGGCAAACTTAATACGGCTCAATATGAAAAATTAGGAGAAATGCCTTTTGACGATATCAACGATGCGCCTGCGTTTGATTGTTCTATTTCACCCATTTATACTGAGGGGGTCTCTGAAAAGCATGATAAGACGCTGAAAATCAAGACTAAACAGTTTGTCAAAAATTTTACTTTTTCACAATTTTTAAATCTGGATGTATACGATTTTATTTTATTTGACACATTTGACAGTAAAAAAAATAATGATGATTTAAAAAAATACACCCAATCTTTACTTTCTCAAAAAAAGCCGCCACCGCCCAACAATAGCAATCTGATAAAAATTGACCCTATTGCCAATGTCAACGAATTCGCCACTTTTGTGAATGAAATTGATTTGCACATCGAGCTGCTGCACGACAACATTCATAAATTGAGCAATACAGAAATTGTGAATATCCAACTTCGCAGTTTTGAGACGTATTTATCCAAAGCTGTCAGATTGGGTGTTTCGAAAGTTTATATCATACATGGCGTCGGCAAAGGGAAGTTGAAAGACATGATACACGCCCGTTTGAAACGACACCCCGATGTGGAATGGTATAAAAACGAATACCATGAACGCTATGGTTGGGGCGCTACGGAAGTGATTATTGGGAAATGGTAAAAAGGACATAACAAAACGGGCAATACGATAAAAATTATGATAAAACGCCTTGTAAAACTCCATTTTCAAGCCGATAAAACGACAGATTTCAAAGCAGTATTTGAACAATCGAAAGATAAAATACGCGCTATGGAAGGCTGTTTGCACCTTGAACTCCTACAAGATGCCAAGAATCCCACCATCTTTTTTACCCTAAGCCATTGGGATACTGAGGGGTCACTCAACCATTATCGCCATTCCGATTTGTTTAAAACCACTTGGGCTAAGACGAAAATATTGTTTGCGGATAAGCCTGAGGCGTGGACAACGACTGTGGTGTCGGTTGTTCTTTAATAAAATAGAAAGAGGCGCACCATATAAAATGGGGCACCTCTTTGTTTTGGTAAGGGTTACCGTGGCACAAATATACAAAATTATTTTTTCTTCGCTGCAGTTTTTGCTTCTGCCGTAGCAGCAGAACGCAAAGCACGTGGAATTTCGATCATCGCAACAGGTATATTAGGCGACATGAGCATCTCAATACCTTCTTTAGCAATCACATCGCGCACACGAATGGTTTGACCCAATTCGAGGCTTGAAATATCCGCTGTCATTTCATCTACCAAAGTCTCTGGCAAACATTTGACTTTCACCTTGCGAACGCTTTGAACCAGCTTACCACCCGCTTTTACGCCCGGTGATTGACCTTTCAAACGCAAAGGCACGTTGACCTTTATAGCTTGACCCGGTGTTAGCATCAGAAAATCTATGTGCATGATTTTTTCTGACGCTGGGTGAAATTGCACATCTTTCAAAATAGCCTTGTGCATACTACCATCAATAGTAACTTCACAGGTTTTGAAATCGGGCGTGTAAATAAGGTGGCGTACTTCGCTCCACGTGGTTGTGAAGTGTACATTGTCATTACCACCATACAAAACGCAAGGAATCGCTTCGCTGTGACGCACAACCTTTGTGGCTGCTTTACCAACGCCTTCGCGAGGAATTCCACTTACTTTTATTACTTCCATTGTATTTTACTTAAAATATCCCTGAAATATTGTGATTTTAAAACACCTTCCCTGAAAAGGCGCGCAAAGATAGGGTTTTTCTGCGAGTTTCAAAACCTCTTTTAAAAAATAATTATCAACTTTTTTTAACCATCTTTCGAAGTTCTTTACAGGATTAACTTAATTTTATTTTTTCATATACAAATATTTTTCATGAAACAAATTTTTGCGTAATGCCGTAAAAGAAAAAAAGCCACACGTATAACTTTAACACTTTATTTTAAAACATTCTTTCTTTAACACTTTGTAGAGCGTAGTTTTTAGCTACATTTGTGGCTCACAGGAATAATAGATTATTGCAGATGATGAATTAATTTTTTAATTAATTGATATTCAATGGGTTAAAAATTAAGACCCACCTGTTTGTTCACTCATTTACTCTTTATATTGTGAGAGACTTTTTTTCATACCAAAACCTTGGAACCTTGGCATTAATTAAATCTATTTCAGGCATTAGAGGCACTATCGGGGGACAATATCGCTCCAATCTTACGCCACAAGACATTGTTGAATGTACCGCAGCTTTTGGCTCTTGGGTCTTGAACCAAAAAAACAGTCGCAAAGCAAAAATAGTCATCGGACGTGATGCGCGTATGTCGGGCGCTATGGTCAGTGGTTTTGTGGTCAACACCCTTATTTCACTCGGCATTGATGTCGTGGATTTAGGACTTTCCACTACGCCTACTGTTGAAATAGCCGTTACAGAGGAAAATGCTGATGCGGGTATCATTTTGACTGCAAGCCACAATCCAAGAGAATGGAACGCTTTAAAACTCCTTAATAATAAAGGTGAATTTATTTCAGCAGAAGATGGCGCCAATGTTTTAGCCATGATTGACAGCGAATTCCTCGTTTATGCCGATGTTGAAAACTTAGGCACTTATCGCCAAGACAATACGTATATCCAAAAACATATTGATAAAATTTTCGACCTACCCATTGTTGATAAAGCCTTAGTAAAGTCTAAAAATTTTAAAGTTGTGGTAGATGCTATCAATTCCACTGGGGCTATTTCAATTGTGCCTTTGCTTAAGCAAATGGGGTGCCATGTGGTTGTGCTCAATGGAGACATGACAGGTCATTTTGCACACAACCCAGAGCCTTTGCCTGAACATTTGAATCAATTGGCACGTGCAGTCTTGAATGAAAATGCGCATCTCGGCATTTCGGTTGACCCCGACGTGGATAGATTAGCCTTCGTTCGTGATGATGGTGAAATGTTTGGCGAAGAATATACGCTCGTGGCTATTGCTGATTATATTTTGAAAAAAACACCCGGCAATACTGTTTCAAATCTTAGCTCTACCAAAGCCTTACGTGATGTGACTGAAAAATATGGTTACCGCTACGAAGCGGCTGCTGTTGGCGAAGTGAATGTGGTGACTAAAATGAAAGAAATTGATGCCATCATTGGTGGAGAAGGCAATGGCGGCGTTATCTATCCCGCTTTACATTATGGTCGTGACGCCCTCGTGGGTGTGGCTATCATGCTCACGGCTTTGGCTGAATTTGGTAAACCGCTTTCTTTTTTGCGTAAAAAATATCCTGAATACATCATTGCCAAGAAAAAATTGGATTTACCTCAAGGCATTAATATAGATGATTTGCTCAACAGCCTCGACGATAAATACAAACCCATTAAAGACTGTACACGCAATAGGATAGATGGTTTGAAAATCGAGTTTAACGATGGCAATTGGATTCACATGCGTAAATCCAATACCGAGCCTATCATTCGGGTCTATGCAGAAAGCACATCACCTGTTATTGCAGACAATTTGATTCAAAAAATCAACCGTGATATTTATGAAATTTTGAATGATAAGGGCAATAGAGATTCATAAAATGCTCTTTTTTATATACAAAAGCCGATACGAGTACCCCCTCAGTATCGGCTTTTGTTTTAAGGCTTTATAACAATTGTTCCTACTTTCACAATTATTCCCTAAATTTGTCCTTTAACGCACACTATAAAAATCGCAAAAAAACAAACGATGAACTACAATCCTTTCGTCACGGGGAATATGGTCAAAAACCCTGCACACTTTGTCGGGCGCATCCGTGAAGCCAATGATATACTCGCTAAAATTCAATCCCATAGTTCCGTGTCTGTCGTGGGGGAACGAAGGATTGGGAAATCGTCTTTGCTGTTTTATTTAGCCAATGCTTGTAAAAAGCAATTTACAGACCGCCGTGTGGCGTATCTTGATTTTATGAGTATCGAATTGAGAACTTTAGAAGGTTTTGTCTATGCGCTTTTAGGGTCTTTGGGTATTGAATTTGATGAAGGTGAAATGACTAAAAATCCGAACCTTATTTTGACCCGTAAATTGCGCCAATTGAATTTAGACCAATTGCCTCCCGTTGTTTTTCTTGACGAGTTCGATAAAATTCAAGAATTGCCGCCTTTTTTCAATGATGATTTCTTGGAGAATTTACGTTTTCTCTGCAACAGTGGTTTTGTCTGTTTGGTCACGGCTTCCAAAGGAAAACCGTCATCAAAAAGCCAAATAAACTCAACAGCGCAATTGTTATTAAAATCCTCTGAAAGTCAAGTACAGCAAAACCAATTAATCCAAATATGGGTAAAGTCATCAAGAATAAAAATATCCCCATCCAACGATGAAAAGCATAGTCAATATTAGAACTTGTATTGTTTAAATGTTTTACATATTGCAGAATTAATCGAACGGCTAAAGCAAGATACGCAATGATATGTAAGGCTTTTATAATAAGTAGGTAATGATGTTGTTGCAAATCTCCAGTTTTCACATAATGTACAAACAAATCCAATTTTTCAGCACCCGTTTTTAAAAAAAACGGCGTAAAAAAGAGAACATCAAGGATAAATGGCAAAAAATGCAACCATGAAAGACGGTGCATTTGAAAGTCTTTTTGCGTGCAGGCACACACATAAAGATAAGATAAAGGACCAATTAAAAAAGGCGTGACAGTGGTGATACCTATTATGTGCGGTGCTTATATCAATAAGTCAAAGCGGTCAAAAAAAGCGGGCAGGAAATAAGTCGAGATAACCAATAGTAAAACGCCCAGAAAAGGATTGGCTTTATTTTTTTTATTGAACAATAAAAAAAATCCAAGAATTAAACTCAAAAAACAGCCAATGATAATGAAAATTAAGTTTACGGGATGTGTAATTGCAACATTCATAGATGTGGAAAAAGGGTATTTGGTTTAAAGTTCAGATATGTCCAAAGGTAAGGAGTAATTTACGCAATAGGAACATTTTACATAATGTTTTTTAGGTAAAAAAACGCCAGTTACTAAAACTGTGAACGAATGCCTTTCGTTCTTTTTAAATTTTACCCCCTCAGTAAAATGCCTTAAAAATTGCATAAAACACGCTATATTTGCCTTGAAAAAGAATAAAATAGAGAAGATGATAAATAGAAACTACCCAATCAGTTCGCATTATTTTCCGAATTTGATAGAAGATGACGCTATTTATGTGGATAAAACCCAATTTATAGTGCCATTATTAGAAAAAAAAGGGAATTCCACCTATTTCCTAAGCCGCCCCCGTCGCTTTGGAAAATCCTTGTTTATCAGTGCCATTGAGCAGGTTTTTCGAGGACGACAAGATTTATTTAAAGGTTTGTATATTTATGATAAAATCACTTGGGACGAATTTCCTGTGATTCGCTTGTCATTAGATAAAATTGGCTTTACAGAAATACCATTAGAGCAAGCATTGGTTAAAGCTGTTCACTTAGTAGGGAATAGTTATGGTATAGTTTTACAAGAATTGACACCGTCCTTGTCTCTTAGAGAATTGATTGAAAAACTGGCTGATAAATTTCAAAAAAACGTTGTTGTCCTCATAGATGAATATGACAAGCCGATAATCAATTATATTGAAAAAGATGATTCTACACAAGCTGAAATCAATAGAGATATACTAAAAGCCTTTTTTGGCATTTTGTCCGAAGGGACTCCTATGGAGAAAGATAGTGGTCAATATCTGCGTTTTACTTTTATTACTGGCGTGTCAAAGTTTTCAAAAGTTTCTATTTTTTCAGATTTAAGCCAGTTCGATGATCTGACCTTAGATACACAATTTGCTACTGTATGTGGTTTTACGGAAGCGGAAATAAGACAATATTGCTCGCAAGGTTTAATAGATTTAGCTGAAAAAGAAAGCGTTACGGTTGAAGCGATGGTGGATAAAATACGATATTGGTACAATGGTTTTTCGTGGAATGCAAAGGATTTTGTCTATAATCCCTATTCAACGATGCTATTGATGAAAAAACAAGAATTTAAAAACTATTGGTTTGAATCGGGAACACCCACTTTTTTAGTCAAATTGATAAATAAAGATATAAAATATGATTTTACCGATATGGCAATAGACAGCCATGTGTATAATTGGCATGATTTGAAAAACTTAGATTATATTTCTCTGATGTTGCAAACGGGCTATCTCACTTTTAAAAAACATATTACAGACACCATTTATGAGGTTAATTATCCGAATAAAGAAGTAGAAAACGCTTTCTCAACCATGTTGTTAGAAGGTTATACCCATACCATGCAAGGTAGAATGTCTGTGACGATATTAGATATTGAAAAATCCTTTAAAAGACATGATTTAGAACGGGTTATTGCTATTTTAAAGGGCATGTTTAAAACATTACCCAATCAATTTTTTTATGAAGATATACAAAAAATAGACAAGAATGGCACTATCACAATTGTCAAAAAAGCGGTAAATGAAAATTTTTATCAGGCTATTATTTACTTAGTGTTCAGCATTTTAGGCATTCGGATGCCCGTAGAAGTAAGTACACAAGAAGGGCGCATTGATGCCGTAGTTGAAACGGAAGGGGAAATTTATATTTTTGAATTTAAGAAAAATAGAAAAGCTGTTGTGGCTATTGAGCAAATGAAAGAGAAAAACTACGCAGCCCATTACAGTCTCTCTAAAAAGCAGATTTATTTGATTGGGGTTTGTTTTACCATGCAAAAAAAAGGCATTAGTGATTATTTGATTGAATTGATTTAACCCCTCCGTATTTCAATATAACGTCCTTATAAATGCGTCTTTTCACTCAAAAATACCAAACTGCCAAACAGTTTTTATTCCACACACACCGTCGCAAAACCCAAATTGCGCTCGGTATTTTACTTATGTCTTTCTGGTTTTGCTTACCTAATCCGCTTTTCAACGACCCCATTAGCAAAATTTTAGAAGACCGTGAAGGCAATTTGTTAGGCGCACGCATTGCGCGGGATGGGCAATGGCGTTTCCCTCACAGCGATAGCCTTTCTGAAAAATATGTAAAATGTTTAATAGAATTTGAAGATAAAAAATTTTACTATCATTTAGGCGTAAACCCGTTTTCAATTGGAAGAGCGGTAGTACAAAACATTAAAAATCAACGTGTTGCGAGTGGTGGCTCAACCATTACGATGCAAGTGATTCGCATGGCGCGTAAAAATAAGCCACGCTCTGTTTTCACTAAAATCATAGAAGCCATCATGGCAACCCGCTTGGAATTGACGTATTCTAAACGTTCTATTTTAACACTCTACGCATCCAACGCACCTTATGGCGGCAACGTAGTAGGGCTGGAAGCCGCATCATGGCGATATTTTGGTAAACACCCCAAGCAACTCGATTGGGCAGAAGCGGCAACCCTTGCTGTTTTACCCAACGCCCCCGCTTTGATACACCCGGGGCGCAATCGGCAAAGCCTTTTAAACAAGCGCAATCGCCTTTTAGACCGCCTTATAGGGGGGGGGGTCTTGGATAAAACAACGGGTGAATTGGCGAAAGAAGAACCGTTACCTGAACAGCCTGTACCGCTTCCTCAAATTGCCCCTCACCTACTCGATAGAGCATTTGCCGCTTCAAAGCAAAATACACGTATCAAAACTTCTATTGATGCAGCCCTACAAAATCAAGTCAATGGCATTTTAAAAAATCATCATAATGAATTGATTTCCAATGGCATCCACAACCTTTCGGCTTTGGTTTTGAATATTGAAACAGGTGAGGTTGTGGCGTATTGTGGCAATGTCATAGGTGCAGGAAAAGATAGAGGGGAAGATGTGGACATCATCAATTCGCAACGCTCAACCGGTAGTATTTTGAAACCTTTGCTTTATGCATACTCCCAACAGGAAGGTGAAATATTGCCCAATTCGCTTTTGGTAGATATTCCGACTGAAATAGGCGGTTATCATCCTGAAAATTTTAATGAAACTTTCGATGGCGTTGTTGGGGCTAAACGAGCATTAGCCCGCTCCCTCAATATCCCTTATGTGCGCCTATTGAATCAATATGGTACTGAAAAATTTTATCATAATTTGAAAAAATTGGGCATTACGTCTTTCACCAAATCGCCCGACCATTATGGTTTGACAATGATACTGGGAGGTGGCGAAGGCTCGCTTTGGGAAATCACAAATGCTTATGCAAGCATGGCTCGAACTGCCAAACACTGGTACACTTTTCAAAATAAATACGATAAAAAAGATTGGCAAAGTGCGACATATTTAGCTTCTCCCCCTTTGGGGGCTGGGGGGGCGAAATCCGAAATACCATTGGTTTTGTCGGCTTCATCTGCATGGTTGGCTTTGGATGCCATGAAAGAGGTTGAAAGACCTGATGCGGAGGGTAATTGGGAGTTGTTTCAATCCTCTAAAACGATTGCATGGAAAACGGGGACAAGTTTTGGTTTTCGTGACGCTTGGGCGGTGGGTGTCACCCCTCAGTATGCCGTAGGTGTTTGGGTAGGTAACGCAGATGGCGAAGGGCGACCTGGGTTGATTGGTGTTGAAAAAGCCGCGCCTGTGCTGTTCGATATTTTCAGTGCATTAAAAACAAATGGCGAGTGGTTTCAACAACCCTTTGATGATATGTTGAAAATTGAAGTCTGTAAAAAAAGTGGTTATCGCGCAACGGATTTGTGTGAAAAAGATACTGTTTGGGCAAGTAAAAACGGGGTGAAAGTAAAAACTTGCCCTTTTCACCAAACATTGCATTTCGATAAAAAGGAGCAATTTCAAGTAACCAGTGATTGTGAAAATCCGCAAGATATGGTGCATAAAAGTTGGTTTATCTTGCCGCCTTTAGAAGAATATTACTACAAACCCAAGCATCCCGATTATGTGCCTCCCCCTCAGTATAGAGCGAATTGTCGTATCAACGATTCGAAAATTAACCCGATGCAGTTGATATATCCTAAAACGCCGACTAAAATTTATGTGCCTATTGATATTGATGGCAAATTGGGCAGCACCATTTTCAGAGTTGCCCATCGTAATACTGAAACACAAGTGTTTTGGCACATAGACAATACTTTCGTGATGACGACAAAAAACTTTCATCAAATTGCGATTACCCCCTCAGTAGGCAAGCATAAATTGACATTATTGGATGAAAACGGTAACCGTTTGGAACAATTATTCGAGATATTGCAGAAAAAGTGACAGGCTATTTCAGACAGCATGTTGTTAACCTAAAATTGACGGTATTCTTCTGTTGCAATATTTGCATTTTAATTTTGTTTTTTCATTAAAATTACAAATATTTTTACAATAAATTATCATTTTCACAATAATTACCTTAATGTGCTAACAAAAAATTTTAATTGTTATAAAAAAGTGTAACTGAAAAAAAAAGTGCTAAAAATTTAGATAATTCAAAATTTGGTGTCATTTTTGCCTTATAATTAGAAATTGATATTTGATAATAAAAAAATCTTCTTTAGTTGGAAACTTTAGCATAAGGATTTTCGTAGAAAATATTAAATTCAGTTTTTATTCAAATTCGCAAAGTCCTCCGTAGCAATGCGGTGTTAGATAAAAAGTAGTTTTTGTGTTTATTTGTTTGGGTTAGAAGCCCTTGCTCAAAAAGCAAGGGTTTTCTTTTTGTATTAAGTTTTAACTTGAATTAGGATGCTAAAGATTTTAAAGGATGCTAAGGATTTGGATATTCCCTCAGTAATTTGACCGCAATCCTTAGCATGCTAATTCAAGTTAAAAAACCTAATTCAACTTCCTTTTATGCCAATATCGTAACAGCCCTGCCACGCTCATCCAAGCAGGGTTTGCCGATTCATATTGTTCGTAATGCTCGCCCACAATGCCATATCGCTCCAATTCTTTTTTAATATAAGCCTGATACTGAGGGGTAATGGTTTCAGCAGATAAACCCGCATCATAGCGTTTTTTTATCCAATTTGACCACCTCACAAGTCGGCGTTCAAGAGCATCAAGGTGTTTTTTCACACCTCCTACTTGTCCAAAGTGCGTGATATACAGCGTTTTAGCTTTCAAATTGCGCATTAATTGCAGAGAGGCGCACCAAGCCTCGATGTCAATATCGGGGGGCGGGCAAGGTGGAACAACGATACCGCCCTTGATTTTCGCCCCTGCCACATCACCTGCAAACAAATCATTGCCCAATTGCCAAACGATGTGATGTGTTGCATGACCGGGCGTATGCCACGCCGTAAATTCTAAGCTGCCTATTTTCACCGTTTCACCATGAGCAGTGACATGTAATTTTTCAGAAGGAATGCCTTGCATATCGCCCCAAAGCCTATCCATATCGTCTTTGTAAATCATTTTAGCTGAATTATAGAGCTTTGTAGGGTCTATCAAATGTTTTTCACCCACAGGATGGACATAAATAGTGGCGTGGGGCGCAAAACACCAAGCTGCTCCTGCATGGTCAAAGTGGATATGGGTCAATAAAACATGAGAAATTTGTTCGATTTTGAAACCCAATTGCTCGATTTCTTTTTTTAAAAGAGGAAAAGTAGAATGTGGACCCGTTTCAACCAAGACCAAATCTTTATCAGATTCGACTAAAAAAGCGGCAATCGTGTCGCTGTGACCCCTAAAATTGAGGTCGAAGGTGTGAATTTTATATTTCATATTTAAGATTTTAGGACGCAAAAGTAGGGATTTTGTTTTTAATAAGAAAGATTATACTTTTTGACAATTTCTAAACGGTCGCAGCGTTTATTTCAGTGCAACTACTTTAATTCTATTTTGGCACTCTGGAAATTCATGCGCCCCCCCGACCCCCAGAGGGGGAGTACATCCGAAATGGCATTAAAAATTGTGGTAATTTTAATAGCATTTCGGATGTACTCCCCCTCTGGGGGTCGGGGGGCGCGCATGAATTTCCAGAGTGCCAAAGTAGAATTAAATTCAATTAAATAATTACTTTTTTCAATAAAATGGCTTCCTTTTACTATGCTTCACCCATTTAGAACGCTTTCTTTTCTATTAATTACCCTATCAATTTTTACCCTAAGTTGTGGCAACGATGCCGACAAAAAGAACATTCCCGATATTTCAGGCATTGAAGCGAATATGAAAATCATTCGATTTGAACAAGCTTTGTTTGGCATTGATACTGCTAAAACAGAGGAGGGTTTGCAAACGCTGGAAACGCAATATCCGAATGTGGCAAATACTTTTTTTCAAGCCATTATTGCGGCTAAAAAACCGAATCAAACACCCCCTCAGTATTTTCCAATTGTAAAACAGTTTTTGACAGATACGTTTGTTCGTAAAACGTATGATACGACTCAAATCGTTTTTAAAAACTTTGAACTGTATAAAAAAGAACTGAATCAAGCCGTTCGTTTTTATAAATACTATTTCCCTAATTTAGCGGAACCGACTTTTTTCACCTTTGTTTCTCAATACAATTATGATGTATTTCCCCTTAGCTCAGATACGATTGGTATAGGGCTTGATTTCTTTTTGGGCGCACAACATGCTGATTATCAATATATTGAAAACCTGCGTTACGACTATGTTCGTCGCACATTGACGCCAGAGCATTTGGTGGCTAAAACCATGCGAATGGTTATTCAAAATGCTTCAAATAATGCGTCATATACTGAGGGGGGTAATCGTCTTTTGGATATGATGGTGAATAACGGCAAGCAATTGTATCTACTCGACCAACTTATGCCTTACGCGCCCGATAGCATCAAATATGGCTATTCGGCAGCACAAACCCAGTGGTGTAAAGAGAATGAAGCGGGGATGTGGGCAAGTTTTTTAAAGGAAAATGTTTTGTATGAAACCAATTTCAAGAAGATAGCCAAACTTGTGACGCCCAGCCCCAACTCGCCGGGAATGCCCCAAGAAGCCCCGGGTGAAACGGGTAATTACATCGGTTGGCAAATTGTGAAACAGTTTATGAAGCGTAATCCGAATACGTCTATGTCGCAGCTAATAGGCATTAGCGATGCGCAACAGATTTTGGATAGGTCGAAATATAAGCCTGCCCGATAAAACAAGTGTCGCCCAGAGGCGACACTGCTAATTTTTTTGTTGCTGTAATTTTTTGTGGGCAAGTGGGCATTTTTTTTACAATAACCTTGTTAAAAGGAACCACGTAGAGACGTTGCACTGCAACGTCTCTACAATTGCACACGAAAAATTACAGCAACAAAATGTTTACCGAGGTTTTCCAAAATCTTGCACCCAATAGTTGGCATTGCGAGCAGCACCTATTTCCGTAAAATTGGCACTCATCATGTTTTTGCAATGCCCTGCGCTCTTCGTCCAACCTGCCATGACGGAGGTAACGGACGTATAGCCCCAAGCAATATTTTCACCGATAGTTGACCACCGATAGCCCGTAGCGTTTATGCGTGTTTGCATGGTGCTACCGTCGCTGCCAGTGTGGCTGAATTTTTTTGTCGTAGCCATATCTCTTGCGTGGCGCACAGATGCCGCTTCTAACAAGCTGTTCCATTTCAAAGCTGGAACGGGGGGCATGACTTGCGTACCACAATTGCAGCCTTTAGCCCGTAGGACATTGACAGCCGTAAGCATTTCAGTTGCAAAGGGCGTAAGAGTAGCAGTTGTCGGTGTGACAGCACTGAGCGATGTTGCGGATTCATTATCCACATTATCCACAGGTGTTACCTCATTGTCAGTGGTTATTGTTTTAGCACAACCACCCATAAAAATTAATGCAATAAAAAGGAATCGGGTCATAGTTTTAAAAAATTGTGAGATTTAAAAAAAAGATTAAATATTAAAATGTTTTTTGAAAGACAGGAGAATTACCACGTGCGTTTTTTACCATAATCTTGCACCCAATATTTGCCATTGCGAGCAGCACCCAGTTCGGTTACTTTGTTGCTCATTAATTGTTTGCAATGGCTGGTGCTTTTGATCCAATCGAGCATGACTTGTTGCATTGATTTTTGCCCAAAGGCAATATTTTCACCCAATTCCATCCATTTGTAACCCACACGGTCGGCGCGTGTATCTATTTCATTACCATCGCTGCTAACATGGTCTAAGCGGTTGTGTTTCGCCATATCATTGGCGTGGTTGATAGCGGCTTGCTCCAACTGCCCATTCCATTTGAGCGGTGGCACAATAGCCATAGATTTGCCGCCACATTTGCAGCCATTTGCCCGAACAGCATTGACCATGTTGAGCATATCAAAACGGAAATCACCCGTTTCAACAGGCAGTGGGTAAGCGGTTGTTTTGGTAGCTGAAATGCTTTTAGAACGGACTTGAACTTTATTGTTCTGCGCCTGCATACAGCATGATAGGATTATTAAGGAAAAAAAAATAGGGTATTTCATTTTAAAAGAGCTTGGTTAAAAAAGAATTATAACGCCAAAAAGCGTTAGAGATTTTGTAAAATAAATTAAGTTGCATTGTTAGTGAGCAAATTTGTAGAATATTTATAATTTTGAGAAACTATTAACACACCATGATAGAAATTTTTATAGCTGTTTTAGCAAAATTATTCTCCATTGTTAATCCTTTTGGCGTTGTGCCTATGTTTTTAACAATGACTTCTCAATATGAGGAAAAGGAACGCCGACGCCTCATATTGAGTACCTGCCTTTATTTTATTGGCATCTTACTGGTTTTCTTTTGGGGGGGAGCCTATATACTCAGCTTCTTTGGTTTGAGCATCAATGCTTTACGGATAGCGGGGGGCTTGGTCATTCTCAACTCTGCTTTTGCTTTACAGAATGATAAATTTGCAGAAAATCGAGGTGTTGATGAAACCATGCAAAAAAATGCCATGCAAGCACCTGATATTGCTTTTTCGCCATTGGCAATGCCGATGCTATCGGGTCCCGGTTCTATATCCCTCTTAATTGGCTTTTTTGCAGAATATGAAAAATGGGAAGAACGGCTCTTAATTACGGGCGTTATTCTTATAACAGGACTTATTGTTTATTTGGTTTTACGGTCTGCGCCGCTCCTCTATCGTTTTCTGGGTGCTTCGGGTTTGAAAGCGGGGTCACGCATCATGGCATTTATAACGATGGCAATTGGTGTGCAGTATATTATTTCGGGTGTTGTGGCTTTGGTGAAATCTTTGGGGTAGTTTTTTAACTTGAATTAGGATGCTAAGGATTTTTAAAGATGCTAAAGATTTAGGTCAAGATACTGAGGGGTATCCCAATCTTTAGCATCTTTTAAAATCCTTAGCATCCCAATTCAAGTTAAAATCAAATAGCTGTCAACCCGCCATCAACCGCTACGGCTTGTCCATTCATAAAAGAAGATTTTTCAGAACAAAGAAACATCACGACATCTCGAATTTCGTTGGCTGTGCCAAGTCGCCGCATGGGATTCATGGCAATAAGGCGTTGTCCATATTCAGGTTCTTGCATGATGGAGTTTTGAACCATTGGGGTATCTGCAAAAGAAGGACAAACAGCATTGACGCGTATGTTTTTACTGGCGTATTCAATAGCCGCTGTTTTAGTAATACCAATAACAGCGTGTTTGCTTGCCGCATACGCCACATTCCCCGGCACAGCGCCCAAGCCCGCTTTAGATGAAATATTGACGACCACACCGCCTTTAGCAGCCAAAAGATGAGGCAACTCGTATTTCATGCACAACCACACGCCTTTAGCGTTGATATTCATGATATTGTCCCATGTCTCCTCTTCAAAATCGTGGGTTTTAGTCCGCATAGAATTGCCCGCTATCCCTGCGTTGTTGATACAAATATCTAATCTACCGAAAGCGGCGATGCCTTTTTCAACCATGTTTTTAACATCCTTTGCTTTGCTGACATCACATTTTGTGAAAACGACTTGCGCACCTGCTTCCCGTATTTGTTCAGCAACCGCTTTACCAACGGCAACATTCACATCACATAAGATAAGCGAGGCACCTTGTTTGGCAAACTCCTCAGCCAAGACTTTTCCAAAGCCCGTTGCCGAACCTGTTATCAATACAACTTTTTCTGAAAATTCCATATTATAGGTGGTATTTAAAATTTTTCAAATGTAGGGCTTTTGAAACAAATACCAACGAAAACGAAAAATTAAATTCAAACACCCCTCAGTATTTTTAATCTATACATGAAAGGGGTAAAATTCCGATAATTTAGCAAAAAAAAATGATGCAAAGACGTTGCACTGCAACGTCTCTACATAGGCAAAATACCTCAAAATGTGATGTGAAATAACGTAGAGACGTTGCAGTGCAACGTCTCCGCTTTTCGGGATTTTACCCCGTTTCATGTATAAATTAAGATTGAAAGGATTCACATTAAAATATTTACTAAAAAACTTTTTTACTATGCCAATTGTTGTAATTTTGCACATTCAGCGAATATTCGCTATTTACAAAATCTCTAAAATTTTAAAATTTCCCAGATGGAAGATGCATATATCATCGCAGGTTATCGTTCGGCAGTTGGAAAAGCTGGACGGGGTGGATTCAGAAACTATCGCTCAGACGATTTGGCGGTAGACATTATCAAACACCTCATGGCGCAAGTCCCTGAACTCGACCCCGCTTTGGTGGACGATGTGATTGTCGGGTGTGCTAATCCAGAAGGTGAGCAAGGCTTACAAATTGGTCGTCAAATATCTTTAAGGGCTTTGGGTAAACAAACACCGGGGTTTGTCATAAATCGTTACTGTGCTTCAGGTTTGGAAGCTATTTCAATTGCTGTTGCCAAAATTAAGGCGAATATGGGCGAATGTTATATCGCTGGAGGAACTGAAAGCATGAGTATGATACCCATGACGGGTTATAAATTAGCACCAAGTTATGAGGTGGCACGTGATACGCCCGATTATGTGGTGGGCATGGGTTTGACCGCCGAAGCTGTTTCAAAGAAATTTAATATTAGTCGTGAAAAAGCAGATGAATATTCCTACAATTCTCATGTAAAAGCAGCAGCAGCGATAGATGCAGGCAAATTTAAAGCTGAAATAGTGCCCGTTACAGTTGAAGAAGTCTGGGTGGACAATGATAAAAAACAAAGCAAAAAATTTGTAGTGGACACAGACGAAGGCGTTCGTCGTGAAACCACTGTGGAAGGGCTTAATAAACTGCGCCCTGCGTTTGCCAATGGCGGCGTCGTGACGGCAGGTAACTCTTCACAGACATCTGACGGCGCGGCTTTTGTTATAGTTATGTCAAATACCTTAGCTAAAAAGTTGAATTTGAAACCCATTGCGCGTATGGCAGCTTGTTCTGTGGGTGGTGTTGACCCTATCATTATGGGCATGGGTCCTTGTGCCGCTATACCCAAAGCCTTGAAAAAAGCAGGTTTGAAACTCGACGACATTAATTTGATAGAATTGAATGAAGCTTTTGCTGCGCAAGCTTTAGCCGTTATGCAAGAAGCGGGTTTGAACCCAGATATTGTGAATGTGAATGGTGGTGCTATTGCATTGGGTCACCCATTGGGTTGTACAGGGGCAAAATTGTCGGTTCAGCTTTTCAATGAAATGCGACGAAGACATAATAAATATGGCATGGTGACGGCTTGTGTAGGTGGTGGGCAAGGCATAGCAGGTATATATGAATTATTAAATTAGACAATAGGCATAAATGAAAAACGGACAATTCGCTTAATCGCAAATTGTCCGTTTTTCATTCAATTGTCAATCATTAGTGTTCAAAGGATTTTGATAAATAGCGTAAAAATGTTTCGTGCGTAGGTTTAGTAAACGGAAAATTATTTTTTTTTCAAAAAAAATAATTTTCCGTTTACTAAACCTTTGTCGAGAAGCATTGTAAATTATTGT
>JAYUQN010000956.1:0-7044 GCA_043756725.1 Saprospiraceae bacterium | reverse complement strand
GGGCTATTAAGTTCTAAATTTAGCACTCGAAAAAGCCGTGCGCTCCCCCCGACCCCCAAAGGGGGAGTACATCCGAAGTAAGTCAGAATTCGGTACTTTTTCAAAGAAAGTGTACTAATTTCTAAGCTACTTCGGATGTACTCCCCCTTTGGGGGTCGGGGGGAGCGCACGGCTTTTTCGAGTGCTAAATTTAGAACTTAATAGCCCTACGGAGAGGGGGGTATTAAAACTTATAGCCCCACCGCAAACCGCCTCTCGGCAATGGACGGCTAAAGGGCACTATCTTAGGTGTGTTGTAGTCTTGAATGGTGTAATTAACGGAGCCTAAGCCCTGCCCCACCCCAATAAAAATTTCAGTAAAAATACCTGAATTGAAAACAAATTTATAGCCCGTTTGAAAACCGGGAAGCCATATATTGGTGGTGGCTTTGTTCAAACGAATCGTTTGGTCGTCTTTATCTCTTGTCGCTAAATTAAATTGATAGCGCATATACTTACCAAAAACGCCGATAAACCAACCTTCGTTATCAAAACCCGCGCTACGCTCTAAGAAAAAATTGATGCCTGCAATGCCTGTGAAACCTGAAAAATTGGACGTTTGGAGCGGCATTAATTCTTTTCCATTCATATCCAATAGGATTTCTTTATTCAAATACGTATTCATTAATTTAGAGGGTATCATGTAGGCTCCACCGATTTCTAAAGAGAAACGGTTGGCAAAACCCATTTCATACAACACATTAACATGCCGACCAATGCCTGCTGTCAAATTGAGTTTCACAAAATGGCTTTGAACATAAAAATCTCTAATATTTTGAGAATGTCGCAGATTGTATTGGGCATGAAGCGTTACAGTAAAAATAAAGAAGGCGAGTAAGCAGAGCTGTTTTTTCATTGCGAAGTGTATTTTAAGTTTAAGATACATTAATCACAATTTATATGCAAATTGAATACCAAATTCATGTTATATTTAATGTGTAAGTAGTTCGATGTAAATAATCGCTACTTATATGACTAACCCCAGTCTTTAGGCTGGGGATTGATGCTTAAAAGTCACTCGGCTTTAGCCAAACACTTTGAAAGGTGCATGGCTAAATCCGAATTTTGAGTTTGAAGCCACCCCCCAACTTAAAAGTTGGGGTTAGTCATATAAGTAGCGATTATTTACACCAAACTACTTAAATAAAACAAAAACTGAATTAATCCCAGATGTCAAACTAAATCTTATTTCTATAATAAATTTATTATATTTTTATTTTATTAATTTTTAAATAGCTGATTTTCAATTTTTTATAAAATACTGAGGGAGGTATTAAAACAGTAAATAAAATTGATATTTAGTAATTTCAGAACATAATGTTTATTCATATATTAAAATATACTTAAAATAGATTAAATTTAAAAAAATAAATTTAATTGGCGAAAATATCGAATTAAATTAAATACATTTGCTCACAGCTTTAAATTACAGGTTTTATAGATAGATAGAATGACTTAATTTAAAACATAAAAATTTACTTCTTTCCTTTTCTTTTTTTCAAACCAAAAAAGCCGCTCAATCTAAACGTTTGAATTAACCCTGCGCTTGTCAACACAAGCGAGCACCATATTTTGCACAATTTTACATACAAGACAATTACGCTACAAAAAAAAATGAAAAACTTATCACCACAAGTTGAGCTAATTAACCAAATTCTTTCTCACGGTGTAGATCTTGGCTTAATGCAAGTAAAAGCAAAAGATTTTGCGACCAATGGTAGAACCATCAATACAGGTTCTAAAACCTTAACCTATTTCGGTAATTGCAGTTATCTGGGCTTGGAGCACGATAACCGCCTTAAAAACGCAGCAATTGAAGCCATTCAAAGATATGGTTTGCAATATACCTGCTCGCGTGGTTACTCATCACTTGCACTGTATGACGAATTAGAGTCACTGCTAAGTCTAATTTTTGAAAAACCTTCTTTAGTAACACCTACTACTTCTCTTGGGCATATTGCCAACATAACAGCCTTAGTAACTGCAGAAGATGCTGTTATATTAGACCATCAAGTACACGCCAGTGTCAAAGTTGCTGTTCAGATAGCTAAAGCCAATGGCACTCACGTGGAAATAATACGCCACAATCGGATGGATATTTTAGAAAGCCGTATCCAAAAATTGAAAGACCAACACAAAAGAATATGGTATATGGCAGATGGTATCTATTCGATGTATGGAGATTCTGCGCCTTTTTCAGACATGTATAGCCTGATGGATCAATATGAGCAATTGTGGTGTTATGTGGATGATGCTCACGGCATGAGTTGGTCGGGTAAAAATGGTCAAGGCTTTGCATTAAGCCATTTTCCTAAATTTCATGATAAATTATTATTAGCCGTTTCGTTAGTGAAAGGTTTTGGCGGACTGGGTGGCGGTTTAATTTATTCTAATGAAACCATTAAAAATGTGGTTCGAAATTGTGGTAGCCCGTTAATGTTTGGAGGTCCTTTACCCCCTGCTTATTTAGCAGCCAATATTGCTTCTGCAAAAATTCACTTGTCGGACAATATCACGGAGTTGCAAGATAAATTAAGGCAAAAAATAAGTTATTTCATGATGACAGCCAAAGGCTTGAATATTCCTTTGATTAATGAAGAAAAAACCCCTATTTTCTTTATCCCAGTCGGAGAACCTGAATTGGGGTACACCATCATGAAAGACTTATTCGACTCTGGTTTTTTAGTCAACATTGCTGTTTTCCCTGCTGTGCCTTATAAAAATACGGGGTTAAGAGTTGTTTTAACGAATCATCATACTTTAGAGGACATTTATGAATTGTTATCTAAATTGAAATCCTCTATTGATTTTTTTACCATAAAAAACAAGATCGATTGGAACAAAAATATCTCGAAAGCCTTCGCCGTTTCAACCGCCTCTTAAATTTTATTTATAGTGGGTTTTGTGACAATTTTAAACGCTACAAAAAATACCATATCTTTTAATATTAAAGAATTTACTTTGTTTTACCCATTAATAAAATATTAAATACAAACTGTCACGAAATGGTATAAAAATTGATTTCACAATCTTGCAGTACAAAATTACTTGTACTATTTGCAATTTAAAAGGGGACAAATGAAACACATCATTAAGCTAAATTACAGCTAAGGCGTATTTTAATTAGTCCCCTTTGTTTTTATTTTAGGGTACAATAACATTTTTATTATCTATTTCATTATCCAATATGCTCAACCATTTAATTAATTATTTTGTACATCCTAACCTTAAAAACGAAACACATACTTATTATAGGGCTTTAGCATTCATTTGTTTAAATTTATTCTTTTGCATTTCAGCTTTGTTAATGGACATCGTTGTTCGATTGCTCGATTTGCAGAATGACCCTAATCTCATTGTCACTTTCCTCATTTTTTTATCTATCCTTTTCATTACAAAAAAATATGGAAACCTCATTCTTTCTGGAAATCTGTTGGCATTCATCAGCTTCTTGGTTTTAGCAGTCACTGTGCCCGATTCTGGAGGTCTTTATTCTGACAATCTGATTTGGATGATTATCTCTCCCATGATTGCGCTACTTTTTACCAATAAGCGTTCAGGGTCTATTTGGCTGGTACTCTTATTGGGTTTTATAGAGTATCAATATTATCAATTTGATAAAACAAATAGCGCTGTTAATTTTAAGCCCACCGACAGCACTTACTATTTTGTCAGCTTTTTTCTACTTTTTATCTTCGTCTATGGTATCATTAGCATTTTTGAAAAAGGACAATCGCTAATAATTCAAGAGTTGAGTGAACAAAAAATAAAGCTGGAAGCCCAACAACAAATTATTATTCAAAAAAATGCAGAGCTTTTAGCCATCGAAGAAAAACTGCTTTTGTCTAACAAAGAGCTTGAACATTTTGCTTACGTGGCTTCGCATGATATGAAAGAGCCTTTGCGTATGATAGGTATGTACACCCAATTGACGCGTAAAAAATTATCTGGGCAGTTAGAAAACTCTACCACAGAATATATGAATTACGTGATTGATGGCGTTTCAAGGATGCAAAACCTGTTAAATGATTTATTGCAATATTCCCGTTTGAATAAAAACCAAAAAGACATCAAACCCGTCAATTTCAACAATGTACTGGCTGTGGTGAGGCATAATCTGCAGATACTCATTAAAGAAACGGAAACCCAAATCATTGCCGACCCACTCCCTATATTGACGGCTTCCGTTAGTGAAATCTCTCAATTATTTCAAAATTTGATTGCCAATTCTATTAAGTTTAGAAAAAAAGGCATACCTCCGCAAATAGAAATAGGCGTTACTGACGAAGACGGCTTCTTCGTTTTCAGTTTCAAAGACAACGGTATCGGTATTGAAAAAGAATTTCAAGAACGGGTGTTTAATGTTTTTGAAAAACTTCATACACATCAAGAATACGAAGGCAGTGGCATTGGCTTATCAACCTGTCGCAAAATTATTCATAATATGGGTGGAAAAATTTGGATTGAAAGTCTCTTTGGGCAGGGAACCTGTTTCTATTTTACCATACCTAAAGAAAAAAGTAATACTTTTCACTTTCATAAAGAGTTAGCTATATTAGATTTGGCGGTTGCTTAATTTTATTAATTTATATTGCCATATAGTAAACTTAAATCACCCCGAATTTTCTAACAAATGACTAACACCGTCATTAATGGTGGTGGTGTTATGCCTAAAATAAAAAAAGGCTTTAGCCGCTCACTTTTTTGTTTGAAAAGTTGAACGGCTAGGCTAAAGCCTAAAGTCATATTTATCTTCAGACCACCGCCATAAATGACGGTGTTAGTCATTTGTTATAAAGTTTAGGATGACTTAAGTTTTAACTAAAAATACTGAGGGGTCTCTCAAAAATCATCTTCTGACGTTTGATACAATTTCAAGCCCATTTCCAATTTTTCAATCGCTTTGGCTATTCTATTCACCCGAGTTTCTAAAGTTTTACTCTCATAAATCCAATCAATATAGTGCTTTTGAGAAGTTTCTTTGATGGATTGAAAAAAGGTGTAGGCTTTGGGTGCGTCTAACAAACAAACCCTAAACTCTTCGGGAATCACTAAAGGACTATCATCGTAGAACAAAATAACGTGTACCCAATCACCTTCCTCCTTTTTGATTTTTTTCCGAATTTCCGCTTTGATGGGCATAAACATATTGCCCGACTTCATCGTCCAGAGTTTAAACTGTTTGATGTCGTAAGTGTCAATAGACCCTTTGACGGGAACCCAGCCGAAAGGTTGTTTGAGTTGTTTGGGGATGTCGGGCAGTTCAATATAAGTCCAACCACCTTTCATGTTCATTTTTTGGAGTTGATATTTTTGATTGATGATGGGTTGCTCCATGCGTATCTCAATTTATAAATGGTATTAATTTTAAGCAAAGATAAAAAATTTCAAACCCACCTTCATTCGCCTATCATCTTGTCAACATCCCACTAATGCGCATCAAATCAATTTCTGCCATTTTCGCTTCAAATTTAGCAGCAACAGAACGAAAAATCGTATTTTCATACACTTGCTGTATCTGCGCCAACTCTAAAACCGTTGAACGACTAAGTCTAAAACGTTCCATTGCAAGGGCAATAGTTTGACGGGCAACTCGGGCGTTCTCTTCCTCCCCCCTCAGTATTTCAAGCGCATTTAGGTAGTTTTGGTAAGCAATATTGAGTGTATTGGTCAAATCAATTTTCAATTGTTGTATGCGCAGTTGATTCGATTCTACTTCAATTTTAGCATTAACCATCTGACGTTTGATATTGCCACCGTCATAAAGTGGATAAATAACGGACACGCCTGCGTTCAAACCCGTATTTTGATTGACTAAAAAAAAACCAGCCGTATTGTCTTGCCGACCCAAATTGAAAGCTGAGTTGAGCGTCAATCGGGGTTTTTTCAAGGTTTCAATTTGTTTTTCAACGAGCATGGCAATGCCCATTTGTTTGTTGAGCAAATCCACATTAAGGTTTTTATTAACCGCATTTTTCTTCAAGTCATTAAAATCCCAATTGGAACGAACGAAAATGGAATCTTTTATATCAAAAACCACATTTGACACATTGCTCATTAACTGACTGAGTTGTAATTTAGTCGTTTCTATGGCTTGTTTTTGGCGTAAAAGATTGGTTTTTTGCACATTTAAGTCAGTTTGTGCTTGTAAAACATCTAATTGATTGCCTTTACCCACTTCCAAACGAATTTGAGCCAAGCGGAGGCGTTCTTCAAAAAGATTAAGTTGTTCATCCAAACTTTTATACAATTCTTGATGTCTGACAATACTGAAATAGGTACGCATCACGTCATAAACGATCTGTTCTGAGCGGATACGCAAATTGATTTCACCAAGCCCTTGCAATTCTCTCAACCTGTCCAATTCTAAAAACATGCGCTTACCATCGTATAAAAGCCAACTCAATTGGATGCCCCCAGTCAGGTTATTGCTCAAATTTGTTCTATCCACTCTTTGACCATTGGACTGTTTTTGATTTAAATACCCAAATGAGGGTGTCAAACTACCCACAGCATTGATATTTGGTAAAAAACCTGCATTGCCTTTTACCGCATTGTTTTTAGCAATGTCAATCTCATTTTCAGAAACTTTAATACCGAGATTCTGTTTCAAAGCTCTTGAAATGGCTTCATTGAGCGTTAATGTACCTTGTGCATGGTTTTTAAAGGGTAGGAAAACCATTAAAAAAAGTAAAAAAATACATCTTATACTGTCACGCCCTTGCGGGATTACAACTTGACCCAAGTTTGAAACTTGCGTCAAGTTAATTTCACTTAGTTTTTCATTAAAAAATTTATTCATAAGTATTTGACTATCAATATTTTATTAAAAAGTATCAAATTTTATCAGCAGTTTCTAATGTAAAATGTATCCGAGATTTTCGTAGAGACGTTGCACTGCAACGTCTTAGTTGTGGTCAAAAAATTGAAAAAATAGATTAATGCCAAGACGTTGCAGTGCAACGTCTCTACGAAAATCTCGTGTATATTCTACATTAGAAATTG
>JAYUQN010000955.1:0-2663 GCA_043756725.1 Saprospiraceae bacterium | reverse complement strand
TGACGGATCAAGCTGAAACCACGCTTATTTTCGATGAAAATTCGGGCGATAATATAAGGAGTCGGGGCAATGGCAATATCTTTTTATCCGTCAACCGCTCGGGCGATATGTACATGACGGGGGAATATCGCATCCAAAAAGGCGATTATCTTTTCACATTGGCTAAATTGATTAATAAAAATTTTGCGCTCAAACGGGGCAGCACCATTCGTTGGAATGGCAACCCTTTCGATGCCATCATCAATATTGATGCAGAATACAAAGGTTTGTCTACCGCTCCCTACAATTTTATAGCAGAATACTTGCTGAATGATAAAACTACAGAGCAAGAAAGCCGTAAACCGACACCCGTTGAGTTGAGTTTGAAATTGTCGGGTGCTTTGACAAAACCGAATATTGATTACGATTTGGCATTCCCACGCCTTACCTCTGATTTGAAAACGTATACTGAAAGCAAATTACGCCTCTTGCGACAAGACCAAAACGAACTCAATAAGCAGGTCTTTGGCTTAGTGGTAGTGGGCAGTTTTTTACCTTCTGATATTGGCAACTCACAACTGTTTTCAGGCAGTATCAATACTTTGACTGAAACGGTTTCATCGGTTGTATCCAATATGTTTAACAAATTTGTGGGCGAATACGTGACAGGTTTAGATGTTGAAATTGGGTACAACGTGTATGAATATGACCGTGTGAGCCTCAATACGCCTTATCGCACGACGGGTTCGCAATTCCGTTTGCGGGGCAGTTATGACATCAATGAAAAATGGTCAGTGAGCGGGGGCGTCGGTGTTGAAAGTGGTGGATATTTGCAAGCCTTGAACGGCAGCAATGTTTTCGTGGGCGGTGATGTAATAGTGGATTATAATATCACACAAGACAGACGTATGAAATTGCGATTTTCTAATACTTACGACCAAGTATTGGAAGGCAGGCGTAATAAAACGGCTGCGGGTCTCCGCTTCCGTCAAGAGTTTGATTCTTTACAAGAGCTGATAGATAGTTGGAAACGACAGAGGAAAGTAGAAAAAACGGAAAAAGGGACAAGTGAAGGGAGCTTGTAGTTTTATATTTTGAAATATGAAAACTAAGTCCTACATTTCGGTTTTAAACCTTAATCCAATGAGAAATGCCCTATTAATAATCTGCCTTTTTTTTACAAGCCTAAACGGCTTGATAGCCCAAACCCATGTCGCACCCTCGCCCATTCTTGTAGATAAAGTATGGGCGAGAGTGGCTGATACCTACGGAAAACGCAGTTCGGGAATCAGTGTTGCCTTTTCACCCGATGGCAAATTCATAGCCAGTGGCAGCCAAATAGACAGAGCCTTGATACTTTGGCGTACTTCTGATGGTGGTGAAATTTGGCGACAAAACACACCTTTTGCTATAAAAAAAGTCTCTTGGTCTTCCGATAGTCTCTATTTAATGGCGTGTGGTGATGATTTTAAAATTCATATTTGGGCAGCTGAAACAGGAAAACTTGTACGAGAAATACTTCAATTTAATACCATTACCGCCACTGCATGGTCGCAAAAAGGTAATTTATTGGCAACAAGTGCTTTAGATACTACAGAGACTTTTTCAAATCCAAAACAAAGCATTTTACGTGTCTATCAAATGCCAGAAGGCAAGTTGCTATTTCAAGAAAAACAAAAGGATATAGCCACTCACATCCAATTTTCAAAAGATGGACAAACGCTTGCATCCGTCAATAAAGATAGAATAACCATTCGGAAGGTTAAAAACCCGCCTTTTGTTCGCACACTTGAAGGGAAAGCCAAAACCTATTTCACAAGTGCTGATTTCACACCCGAAGCGAGATACCTTGCCGCAGCCGATAGCACAGGAAATGTGTATATTTGGGATTGGCAAATTGGTACTTTGACTCGTAAAATACAGGTTTCAAACGATAAAATTGAGGTCGTGAAATGGCATCCAAGCGGTGATTATTTGATGGCATTGGGCGAAGAACCACACATTTCAATTTTCAAATTGAGTGAAATATTGTTAAATTATGGCGAAGTAACCGCTTTTTCAAGCGTTTTTGCCCATGATTGGGGCACTTCTTTCGATTTTCACCCCGAAGGCAGTCTAATTGTTTCAGCCCATAAAGATGGCATTATGCGGCTTTGGGTTTGGTTGGGTGTAGATATTGAAATGCACAAAAGGCGGCGGGCTTGGTTGAATGAAATGCAAAGGGTGGCGAAAGAAAGAGATTGAAAAAGATATAAGGGACAAAGTAAAATTTAATCTACCAACGGTTAAAAGCGCAGATTTACGAAATCTTAAAGATTTCGTAAATCTTATACACGATTAACTCAATTGACTGGGTAATTTATTTTTTACTTCGTCTCTAATTTCCTATTTTTGCATACTAAAGAAATATTAAAAATGAAAATACAAGACTTTTATACTTTAATAGATTCAGAGTTAAGTGATATTATTAAGAATAATCCACAAGATAAAAGGCTTCATCAAAATAAACAAGGTGATAAAGCGTACGCTTTCCTAATTTGGTTTTTACAGTTTCATGGTCAAAAAGCTATTTATAACCAATATATTACTGAGGGGGATGATGATAGCTCGTGCGATATAATTTTTTCTAATACAGATTTAGAGGGGCGGAAAATCTTTTATGTTGTTCAGTCAAAATGGAATAA
>JAYUQN010000954.1:0-7056 GCA_043756725.1 Saprospiraceae bacterium | reverse complement strand
TTTGAAAAACTATAAAAATCAGGCTAATGCAGCCTAAATTTAACAGGAAAAACTGGACGAACTTTTTTACAGAGTTTGTACAGCCTATCCTTAGCATCTTTTAAAATACATAGCATCTTAATTCAAGTTAAAAGGCGTGTAAAAATACTAATTTTCTTTGAAAATACTGAGGGTTATTAAGGTGAGACATTGATTTTAATAGGCAACTGTTTTCATTAAAGCAAACTTGAAAGTTTATGCAGCGATACCCATTTTATCCAAAACGGTTCCATCTAAATCAGTAGGAGCAATAAGAATCGGTTTCCCAAAATACAATTCTAATTTTCCGAGCGTTTTAGTTGTAAAAGTGTGCATACCCGAAAGCCAACGGGTAATTTCAGCGGGGTCTTTGCCCAATTGCCTTGCTAATTCGCTTTTTGTTAGATTCTTTTGTTGCATTAAATCTGCAATGCGTAAGGCAATTATCATGGATAGGCGTACTTCGGCTTTGGTTTCAGCGGGTACAGCGTCTAAGAGTTTTTTAAATATTTCGCTTGCCATAATTAACCTCGTTTTTAGTGTTAAAATTAAATAGACATATTGTGATAAATTTGACGCAAAGGCAAGCTAAGTGGAATAGACAAAAGCGATAATTCGCCTGTTTTTGTCGTTTTACCAGTTATCCAATGACCTTGTTTATTTTTATAAAAATGTTCTAATTTTCGTTCATATTGACTTACTAAAACATACTCTTTAAGGCTTTCAATTTTTTTATACGATTCAAATTTATCGCCTCTGTCAAATTTTTCTGTACTGTCAGACATTACTTCAAAAAGGATAGTAGGATTGAGTAAAACATCTTTTTTAGCGTCATCATATTGGGTTTGTCCCTCAATAAAAACAACATCTGGATAGAAATAATCCTTGTAATATAAGAAGCTAACAACTTTCATATCACTTTGAAAAACCTGTGAAGGGGCATTATTTTGCCAAATAAAGAATTTTAGTAGAGCAAATATATTGCCTGCAATAATATTATGCGCTTCTGATGCTCCAGCCATAAAGATTAAAGTTTGGTTAAATAATTCGTATTTTCCTCCAATTTCACGGAGTGTTTCCCGCTCATGTTTAAGATACGCTTCGGGTGTCATTTTAAGCCCATTTAAAGCATTAGGCGCAGTAATATCTGTTGTTGTCATCATTTTATTGCATTTAGATTCCAAAGATAAGATAAAATCTTTAACTTTCAAATTCAAACAATTCCTCAGTCAGTTCGGTCAAGCTATAATTACCGAGGTCGAGGCGAAAGTAATAAATCGGGTTTTACATAAAAAAACACAAAAGCCACCTCGACAACGCGAAGTGGCTTTATGTTTATCCTTAAAACAATAATCCCTTATTTCATTATCACGATTTTTTTCATCAAGTCCGTTGTGCCTATTGAGGCGATGCGCACAATATAGTTGCCACTGTTTAAGTGTGAAACATCCATACGCAAAGGTGCTGCATTGGCATTTTCTACAGATTGTGTTGCTACTAAAGCCCCTACCTGATTGTAGACATAGATAGTGACAGCTTTGTCTTTGTAAAAACTCAAATCTGTTTCAAAGTACGTGTAAGCAGGATTTGGGAAAATGGTCGCATTGCCAAGTTGGCGATAAGCGGGTTTTTCAGAGATATTGGCTGTTGCATTGGTTTTTTCAAGACCCGTATCATCTGCTTTTGCATTAGCCCTTTTATTCGCATTCTGATTTGTTTCAGCCAATGCCGCTTCTTGGGTCGTTGTTGTGGCAGCGACCAAACTCAGGCTATTGTCGCACATTATTTCTTCAATTTTAAACAATTGTCCATCGTTGCTATTCTCATTTTTTGTCACAGCGTTGGCGTCTTGAACGGCAGAATTATTGGTAATATCTAAGGATTTGCCGCTTTTTTTATGTGAAATGCGATAGTAACCCGCTCCTACGGCTTCCAATTTCCAATCTTTTCCACCATCTGCCGCATAGTCCAAGATGGTAACGGCTGTGTTGTTTTGAGTAGAATTATTGCCTAAAAAGCGACCGCTTTGTGTGCCTTTAATTTTAACATAACCCTCAGTGGTTGTTGTAAATTGCCATTTTTGATTAGCACTACCCACCGCTGTTGTTAAAATGACGGATGCGTTATTGGCTGTATTATTAGCTGAAACACTCAAGCCTTTGCCCGATTTTTTGTTCGTAATTTTATAACATTTTGACGGGTCGAAGGCAAAAGTGTTGGCAGGATAAACAGTTATGCTCGTTGATGTTGTGGCAGGACAATCCATAAGAATGTTCGTAACGGTAACCGTATAAGTCGTTGATAGGGAGGGGGTAACTGAAATAGGATTGCCAGATTGATTGCTACTCCATTGATACGTGCATGCCGCAGAAGCAGGTGTGACATTTAATGAAATTGTTTCACCCGCATTCATATAGATTTTTGAAGCCATGATGCTGAATATAGGCGTTGCATTGACTGTTACTGCTTGACTTGTTGTGTTAAAACAACCATTGGCATCCGTGTAATTATAGACAACCGTATGATTTTCAAGGCTTAATAAAGAAGGCGTTAAGGCTGTTGCTGCCATACCGTCAATGGTGAAATTGCCACCCGCAGGTAAGCCCGACAAAGTAATAGGTGAAGCACTTTTACAATAAGTTGCATTTAAACCTGTGATTGAAACCATCGGTAAAGCATTGATTGTTACTGTTTGGCTAACTGAGCTTGAACAACCTGTTTCAGTAGTGAAATTATAGACAATTGTATGCGTTTCAGCACTTAATACTGAGGGGTCTAAAGTTGTTGCTGCCATACCGTCAATGGTGAAATTTCCACCCGCAGGTAAGCCCATCAAAGTGGTAGCGGCTGCACTTTTACAATAGCTTGCATTTAAACCTGTAATTGAAACCGAAGGTAAGGCATTAACTGTGATTTCCTTTGTAGTTGTGCCCGTTACACTGCCTACGGTTACGCTGTAAGTGATGGTCACTGTGCCTGCATTAATAGCCGTAACAAGACCTGTTGCTGAAACTGTTGCCATGTGTGCATCTGAACTTGACCAAGTGGCTGTGCCTGTGATACTGGCGGTTAATTCTAAAGTTTCATTTTTACAAAGGGCGTCATTACCTGTCAAAATCGGTGTAATAGCGACGACACCATCGCCTTTTAAGGCAATACTGTGTAAACCGCCTGCACTGGCTTGATGCCAATCTATGTCAGAGCCAATTTGAGTAGGGCTTAAACCTTCTGTTCTTGAACCATTGCCTAATTGTCCGCTATAATTTCCACCCCAAGCCCAAACAGAACCATTGGATTTGATACCCAATGAGTGTTCCATACCTGCGCTGATTTGTTGCCAATTGACATCCGTACCGACTTGAGTAGGTGTTGTTTCAGAATTAGAAATTGTATTGATACCTAATTGTGCTCTATAATTTGCGCCCCAAGCCCAAAGCGAGCCTTCGGTTTTAAGAGCCAATGTATGCATGCCGCCTGCTTTCACATTTTTCCAGTTAGTTTCAGCCCCAACTTGTGTAGGCGTTGAGTTAAAATAAGAGGTTGTGCCGTTGCCCAATGCGCCATAGCCATTGTAGCCCCATGCCCACAGAGAACCATCCGCTTTGATAGCCATCGCATTGACTTGACCTGCTGTAATACTTGTCCAATTGTTATCAGAACCTATTTGAGTAGGTGTTACTTGATTGTAATAGTAATAGTACCAATAATAATCCGTATTGCTCGAATTGCCTAATTGTCCATAATAATTGCCGCCCCATGACCAAATTGTGCCATTATTTTTCAGTGCAATCGTAAAATCTGCCCCTGCACTTATCGCTTTCCAATCTGTATCTGTGCCTATTTGAATAGGTGTTAGGCTTTGATTGGTTGTGCCGTCGCCTAATTGACCATACCAGTTAGCGCCCCAAGCCCAGAGCGTGCCATCTGTTTTGATAGCGAGTGTATGATAATAGCCTGCACTTATTTCTTTCCAATTATTATCCGTGCCAATTTGAGTAGGGTTAAGTTTTTGATTGTATGTGCCATCACCTAATTGACCATACCAGTTGGCACCCCAAGCCCAAAGCGTACCATCGGCTTTGATGGCGGTGGTGTGTTGATAACCTGCGCCTGTTTGCTTCCAATCCTTAGCGGTACCAATGAGGGTAGGCGTGGTTTTTACAGCCGTTTCTTCGCCCAATTGACCATTCCAGTTTGCGCCCCAACCCCAAAGCGAACCATCTGTTTTAATGGATACAGTATAATCACTACCTGCACTCATGGTTTGCCATGTATTATCAGTACCAATTTGCATAGGTTCTGTTCTAAAAGCTGTTATCGTACCATCACCCAATTGACCATTGTAATTTGTACCCCAAGACCAGAGTGTACCATTTGTTTTACGGGCAATGGTATGTTGACTGCCAACACTAATTTGTGCCCAATTGTTATCTATACCAATTTGAACAGGCGTAGCCCGAAAATTAGTTGTACCATCGCCTAATTGCCCATTCCAATTTTGTCCCCATGACCAGAGCGTTCCATCGGTTTTGAGGGCAGAGGCATGGTCGTTGTTAACAGCAATGTCACGCCAATTTGTTTCACTGCCAATTTGAATAGGCGTTGCGCTGGTATTGTATGTGCCATCGCCAAATTGCCCATTCCCATTATAGCCCCAAGCCCAGAGCGTGCCGTCGGTTTTAAGGGCTTGCGTGTGGTAATAGCTGGTGGCAATTTTTAGCCAATTGTTATCGGTGCCTATTTGAATAGGTGTTGTTGAAGTATTGTATGAACCGTTGCCTAATTGACCATACCAATTTGCGCCCCAAGCCCAGAGCGTACCGTCTGTTTTAATCGCTTGTGTATGATACGGACTACTTTTAACCTCTTTCCAATTGTTATCCGTTCCAATTTGAATGGGCGTTGTGATATTATTGTAAGAACCATCACCTATTTGACCATAGCCATTATAACCCCAAGCCCAGAGTGTGCCATCGGTTTTAATAGCTTCCGTGTGGTAATAACCTACTGAAATGTCTTTCCAATCGTTTGCCGTACCAATTTGAATCGGTTTTGCGGTGGGTGTAGTGGAGCCGTCACCTAATTGTCCCGCCCAATTGGTACCCCAAGCCCAAAGCGTTCCATCGGTTTTGATAGCCAATGTATGCTCTGAACCCGCACTGATTTTTTTCCAATTACTGGCGTTGCCAATATGCAAAGGAAATGGGACAATACTCGATAAACCCGTCCCTAATTGACCTGATTGGTTATCGCCCCAAGCCACTAAATTATGACTGGGAGCGGCAGTTTGGTTCGGCAATTGTGCCATCGAAGGTGTGTGAAACATTAAAGAGAGAACAAAGACAATAAAGGGTAGAAAACCGAATACCGTTGTTTGTGTAAGGGGACTTTTAGCAAGTCTCATTGAGTCGTTTTTAAACATGTTTTTGTTGTAAATTAAAATTGTAAAATTTGATTAAAAAAGATAAAAAAATAGGCGGGTAAACACCTGCACAGGCATTTACCTAAAAATAATAAAAGCTAAAAAAGGAAATGGAAAGCGTAAATTTTGGATAGATTAGCTTATAAAAAGAAGAAATCCATTTTCAAGCCAAGAAAAAAAAAGGTATTTCTCTTGCGTTTTTTGCGCTTGATTAGGCTTTAAAATACTGTTTAAGGGGTAGGTGGTTTTGAGAATTTAACGGTTTTACGGTATATATAAAACGGGGTAAAATCCCCAAAAGGGTTTCTTTTTATTTTTTTGAAAAATTTGCAATTTTTCAAAAAAATAAAAAGAAACCACCCGCTTGCCGTTGCTGCGTGTGCATTCAAAATCGGGGTTTTATAAGCATAAAATTTATTTCTTAGCCTGTAAAAACCCATAAACCTTTGGGCAAATATCCTTTAAAATGCCCATCGCCTTGCGTTGGTCTTCGGTTTTTATTTGCTCAATATATTCTTTTGTGATGTTTTTCAAGCATTTTTCGCTTTGTTCCACCGTTGTTTCCTTCTCCTCTTTCAAGCGGGCTAATTTTTCAGAAGCCGTATTAGAAGGCAGGGTTTCAATCCTTTCAGCCAAGCGCACAAAACCGTTCAGGCAGCCGCACATGTCGCGGGCGTAGCGTTCGGGCAAAGGTAAATCTTCATTGGTGGACGTTAAAACCATGCCTTTGGGTAGGCGTTGGTTGCTGCGTGAAAAGTAAAATTCGTATTCCAAAGAGGAATTTTCCCACGGTATTTGCTCGCCATCGCTGATTTCTTTCACTTGGGTTCTGACTTTTTTAAACACTTGTTCGATGGTCAAATCGGGTATTTGAATGGCTTTTATCAGCTCTTGGGTATATAAGCCGTTCAAACCATCGCCATCATTGGCTGTATTGCTGGGCGAAGTGGCGAAAGCGATAAAAGTGCCAACGGGTGCATCCATAGCTGCCAGTCCTTCGTGTTTAGGCGTGTCGTTGTCTTGTGAAACGATTTCTACGCCATAGTCAAACGGATTATCCCGACAGGCATCAAGTATGACAATGTTCATCAAATTGCCCGCATCGTAGAGGTTGGTCATCAACAAATCGAGGTTGATACACGTGTTTTCAACATCTTCTTCGTCTTCAATATCATTGGCATCTGTGGGCATCAAAAAATTGCGCCCTTTTATCTGCATCCCATGCCCCGAATAGTAAAAAAGCCCCACTGTACTGAGGGGGTCTTTTTTCAACAAATTGCCATACCGTGTGATGATTTTTTTGAAATCTTCTTGCTTCACATTTTCAAATTTATAGACTTCAAAGCCCATATCTTTCAAAGTTTTAGCCAAATCTCGTGCGTCATTCACGGGATTGTATAGCGTATTGCCTTCGTCATAAACAGCGTTGCCTATGACAAAAGCCACTCTGCGGAGGGCGGTTTGGGCGGCTAAGATTTGGTTGAAACTGAAAAGGATGAAGAGGAATAAGAGGTTTCTCATGTTTTTTTAATTAAGATTTTTTTTACTTGAATTAGGATTTTTGGGATTTTAAGGATTTAATAGGATTTTAGATGTTGACAAACGCACTTTCGACA
>JAYUQN010000953.1:0-2671 GCA_043756725.1 Saprospiraceae bacterium | reverse complement strand
CCCAATTTTACCCGCGCAGCGAGGCGCGTCCAATACGTTTTTTCATGCACCGTTTGCGATTGTATATTTTTAAAGCTGAAGGCAAATAAAAATAATAAGATAATGCGCATCATTTTATTTCAATTAGGCAATTTATCTCTTAGCAAACCATACACCCAAGTACCTGCAACTGCACTCAATAAAGTAACGATAACCACCGCAGCACCCGTGCCGATTTGAGCAAAAAGAGGACCCGGACACGCGCCCGTCATAGCCCAACCGAAGCCAAATATCAAACCACCATAAATCTGCCCTTTAGTGAATTTTTTAGGATGAAACAAGACTTTTTCACCTGCTAAAGTCTTGATATTGAAGCGTTTTATAAGGAAAACTGAAATAGCTCCCACCACAACCGCCGTACCAATCACGCCATACATGTGAAAAGACGTGAGTTGAAACATCTCTTGTATGCGAAACCATGAAACGATTTCAGCTTTCACAAAGACGATTCCGAACAATACCCCGACAATGAGGTATTTTAAATGGCTCACTGTGCTTTCTTTTTGCACCATATCGTTGGGTGCCTCGCATATAAATTCTTCGTTTCTTTTTTCAACACCTGTTGATTCATTTACTTTTATCATGCTTTTTTAGTTATTTTTTATGTTGCGAATAAATTCGCAACTACAGATTTAAAATAATTGGTAACCCAAACCACGTCATTAAAAAACCGCCTATCATAAAACAAACAGTGGCAATGAGAGATGGAACTTGCAAATTTGATAAGCCCATAATAGCGTGACCCGATGTGCAACCGCCCGCATAGCGTGTACCAAAACCCACTAAAAAACCACCTACAACAATCATTATAAAACCTTTAAGCGTCAATAGGCTCTGCAAGCTGAACAAATCGGTAGGCATCAAACCTGTAAAACTATGAATTCCTTGTGCTTCCAATTTGGCTTGCGTTGCTGCGGCTATTTGTAGGGGTTCTGGGTTTTGTAAAAAATAGGCTGCGATACCCCCCCCTAATAAAATGCCTGCCACGAAAAAGAAATTCCAGATTTCTTTCTTCCATTCGTATTTGAAAAATGGAATATTAGCAGGTATACAAGCTGCGCATATATGGCGTAGATTGGCAGAAATACCAAAGTGCTTGTTGCCTAAAAGTAAAAGTGTGGGCACGGTCAAGCCGATTAAAATCCCTGCAATTGACCAATGCCACGGTTGTTGTGCTAATTCTAACATACTTTTTTAATCTTGTTTTTTATGTAAAATAATGAATAGCTCGCTGTCTTTGCGAGGGGAAATACATTAAACTAAAGCTTTTTTAGATTGACAAACAAAATCCGTTTTAGGCAGTGCCGTTTTTGCAATCGCTCCAAAACCACCTGCTACCTCTGTAAAATTATCATAACCCCTTGCTTTCAAAATAGAAGCCGCTATCATAGAGCGATAGCCACTGCCACAATACATCGCAAAGGGTTTGGTTTTATCAATTTTACCTATCCATTCGTTGATTTTACTGAGGGGGCGGTGATAGGCTTCTTCGACATGTTCGGCAGCATATTCGCCATCTCTGCGAATGTCATACACCATATCTTCTTTCTTCCACTGTTTGGCAAACTGTTCGGGCGTAATTCGATTGACGGTTTCAACAGGTTTATGAGCCGCTTTCCATGCTGAAAAACCACCTTCGAGATAGCCAATTGTGCCATCATAACCCACGCGAGACAAACGGGTTAGGGTTTCTTCTTCTTTACCTTCGGGTGCCACGATTAAAATTGGATGCTTAATATCTGTTATCAACTCCCCTACCCAGGGTGCAAATTGACCGCCTAAGCCAATATTGATGCTGCCGGGGATAAAACCTTTGCTGAAATCTTCGGCATTTCGGGTATCCAAAACAAGGGCATCATTGGCTTCTGCTTCCAGTTCAAAAGCTAAGGGATTTAAAGCCCGATTGCCGCGTTTCATGACGGTATCAATAGGCGTGTAACCGTGCTTATTCATCATCACATTTAAGGGAAAATAGGCAGGAGGAGCGGCTAAATCGTCTGTGACTTCTTTTACAAACTGTTCTTTTGTTTTTGCTAAAAGGGCATAATTCACTTTTTTTTGATGCCCAATGGTATCAAAAGTTTCTTTACTCATGTTTTTACCACACGCCGAACCTGCCCCATGTGCGGGATAAACAATCACATCATCGGGCAAGGTTTTTATCTTCGTTTCAAGCGAATGATAAAGCATGCCTGCCAAATCTTCCATTGTCAAAGTGCTTTTTTGCGCCAAATCTGGGCGACCGACATCTCCTATAAATAGGGTATCGCCAGAGAAAAGATAGCGTTCTTTACCATTTTCATCTAAAAGAAGATAGCACGTGCTTTCAAGCGTATGCCCGGGCGTGTGTAAGGTGCGAATGGTGCATTTACCGAGTTTAAACTCTTCACCATCTTTAGCAATATGCGCTTTGAAATCGGTGATAGCATTGGGTCCATAAACAATGGTTGCCTTTGCTTTTTCAGCCAAATCTATATGCCCCGACACAAAATCTGCGTGAAAATGCGTCTCAAAAACATACTTGATTTTAGCATTGCTTTTTTTAGCCTTTAGAATATAAGGCTTCACTTCCCGCAAAGGGTCAATAACGGCGGCTTCGCCTTCTGATTCGATGTAATAAGCACCTTGTGCC
>JAYUQN010000952.1:0-2672 GCA_043756725.1 Saprospiraceae bacterium | reverse complement strand
GAACATCTTCTGGTTTTGTATCTACCAAATCAGTGGACACAATGGCGTTCAGCAGCAAATTTGAATGTGTCAATTCTGCGCCTTTTGGTCGCCCTGTTGTGCCTGACGTGTAAATAATAACGCAAGTATCTTCTGCTTTTGTTTGATACATTTCACAAACAGGCGATTGACCCGCCATCATGCTGCCCAAAGTCTGTGTGCCTTCAATAGACGAAGGCATTTCGTTTTTAGGCATAATCATAAAAAAATGCTTGCATGATTTCACTTTTTTAAAACCTGCAAACCCCATTTCACCCATCGGCAAATCGGGAGAGCCTGTGAAACAGAAATAGGCTTTGGCTTGACTGTCTTTCAGATGGTACTCAATTTCATCGTGTTTCAATAAAACACTGAGGGGTACCACCACAGCCCCTGCTTTGAGGATGCCGAAGTAAATAATCGGAAAATAGGGCAAATTGAAGCAGCTTAAAGCCACTTTATCGCCTGCTTTGATGCCTTTTGCTTTTAAACCGTTGGCAACCATATTGGCGGCGCCATTGATTTGAGCGTAGGAAAGCGTGGTATCCATAAACGTAAAAGCGGGTTTTGTGGGATACCTTTTGGCACTGTCTTCGAGTATGACGGATAGATTGAGCATGGTTTGACGTTATTTTTTATTCTCTGCAATAATAAGATGATAAAATGAAATCTTATAATAAAATTAGAAGATGTTTCATAAAAAAAGGAATATGCAGAATGTCAAAAAAAAATTGACAATCGCCTTCCGATTTTTATCCGAAATTTACACCTTAAAATAAAAAAAACATGAAATTCTACCCTTATTTCTTTTACTTAATAGCCTACTTCCCAACACTTACGCTCAACGCACTACAAACGGTTGCATTTAAGTAAAAAAAGTTGTATTTTTACTCTTTATACTGAGGGGGTAAAACCTCTGATTTTGTTACCGTTAAAATAAAAAATACTATGGCAGACACGCTTACAGAAACCCTAAACGACCTTCGTCAGCAAGGTTATACCGAAGATTTTAATCTTCATGAAAACCATATCAAAGACAGTAAAGGACGTTACAAACTCTTTCCCGATGATTTTCACATAGATAACGTTTTTCGTTTTGACGGCATGACAGACCCCGCAGACGAGATGGTTTTGTATGCTATTTCATCCCAAAAACATGAAATTCAAGGCGTTTTAGTCAATGGTTATGGCATTTATTCAGAACCTGTGACAGATGATATGTTGATGAAACTGAGCTGATTTTTTACTCAACTTTCACCACTTTCGTGCGCTCACCTACACCATTTTCATTCATCGCTTCTATGCAGAAATAATAGGTCGTATTTTTATCCATTGCCTTCAAATAATACTCGTTTTTACCATACACCATCACGCTTTGATAGAGTTTATCGGGTGCAATGCCATACCATATATTGTAGGCATACGCATGGGTAGTTGGATTCCATTTGAGCCACGCATTGCGCTTGTCATTTTCCTGTCTTAAAACGATGAAACTTTTGACGACATCTACCACTTTGCCTTTGCCTTTACCGAAAACACGCAGACCACTCAGCGCAAATTTACCTGCTGCCATAGTCACATTTTCCAAGCGAATATACCGAGCTTCGACCGCTTGTTTCAACGGAATATAATCATGTGGCACATCCGTTTTATTTTGACTTTTATCTATCAGAAGCGTCCATTTTTTACCATCTATGGCGTAAAATAAACGATATTGGTGATAAATATTTGTTTTTTTACCCAAAAAAGAGCTATCCACATCGTGGTCAGCGTAATTAACTTGAATGGCATTTAGGGTTGAAACAGCACCTAAATCACTTTCAAACCATTCCCCTTTTTTATTTGAAATGGCACTCCAATAGGTTTTAATATCTTCATCCACCGCATAATTGGGCGCATACCCCCCCTCAGTAGAAGACGCTTTTACAGGCTTTTGATGGTTTAAAAGCATCCATCCTGTGAAACGGCTTTGACTGTGGTCGGCTGAGCCACTCGGCAAATAGTGCGGATAATCGCCAAAAGCGGTGTTCGACCACATAATGCCGTCCTTGTCAAAATCGGTTGGAAAAAGGGCTAAACGGCGTTCAAAATTATTTTTAACATTAATCACACTGGTTGAAACATGCCACCAATTGCCCCAATTATCCTTGAAACTCGACCCATGACCCGAGCCTCGTGAAAAACCTCCGGGCTTAGAGCAAAACGGATTGTGGCTTTGATAGGTGAAAGGACCTAACGGCTTGTCGCTCACATAAACGCCATCGGCATAGCCACTGAACTCGGTGCCGGGTGCGCCATATTGCAAATAATATTTGCCCTTGTGCTTATCCACCCACGCGCCCTCGATGAAAGGCGGGAGGAAATTATTGTCGTTGTATTCGCCAAATCGTTCCCAACCATGTTGGTCATCGTGGAGTTTGATAAGGTCTAAACGCTCGCCTTTGGGTTGCAGCGTTTTTCTATCCATTTCACGACCATAAAGCGGAAAACTGTTGCTTGAACCATGATAAAGATACAAACGCCCATCATCATCGAGAAAATAGGATGGGTCCCAAGCCATACTTTTTGAGGAATCTACGGCTATATGCCAATCATCTGTTGAGGGGTTTGTGCTAATCCAAATCGGAAACGCATTGGTATAAGTTGAGCCAATA
>JAYUQN010000951.1:0-2673 GCA_043756725.1 Saprospiraceae bacterium | reverse complement strand
AATAACCTATCTCGCAGCAATACCCACAGCACCCATATTCAATCCTGTTACAGTACCCACCGAACTTAATCCACCATTATTATTATTCACACGATGGATACTGATAGAGCGACCTGCGCCATTCAGCGTATAAAGATACCGCCCGTTTTCACTCAAAATGAAATCAATGGGACCCGCGCCTGTTGTGGCTGTAATACCATCCGCATTGAGCAAAGACAAACCACCTCTGGCGTCTATTCTATAACCCGAAATTGTGTTAGAACCTGTATTTGTGGTATAGCAATAACGGTTATTATTTGAGACAATCACCCAACAAGCGGCTGTTTGCTTGGTGGCTACGGGTCCTGTTATTAAATCCAATTTACCCCAATTTGACAAATTATAAGATGATAAACTGCTTAGATTGGCAGCACCACCCGCAGCATTTGACACAATCAAGCGACCGCCCCGCGTAAAAGCAAAGCCAAAAGGCGTCATACCTACCGAAGGATGAGCTACGCCTGCAGCCGCCACGCCATTACGCCCTACCTCGTAGGTGTCAATAATATTCGTCGGCTTTTCAGTCACAACCAACACGCTGCCCCACGGATTAAATTGAATTTGGGCAGCCCCCATCGTGCTTGTACTGAGGGGTCTGATAGAACCCTGAATAGCTACAATATGACCATTTCTACCCCAACGAAAGCCTGCAATATTGCCATTACCACCGCCATTGAGCACATAAACAAGCTCACCATGAGCGGTAATACTTATGGGTCTTGTACCCTTTGAGGCTATTTTTTCCCATTTTGTCAAATGTGCCCCTTTAATTTTAAAAACAGTGAAATCATTACTTCCTGCGTTGCAAGCATAGAGGTAATTGCCATAACGTAAAAGCGCATTTTGAGAACCTAAGCCGCCGCCTGTGCCTTTTCCACCTGTTGAAAAACTACCCGCTGGGGTCAATGAGCCGTTTTCACTGCGTTTGTAGGCTAAAATTTTGTTGTCATCCGAGGCATTATTCATCACAAAAACGGCTCCATCATCCTCACTGTAAGAACTGCGTGTCGTTAATTCTTCGGTCGGTTCGTCTGTGTTAGTAAAGCCTTCTGTTGGTTCGTTGCTCAGTTCGGTAAGCTCTGTGGTAGGTGTTTCAACGATATTGCCTTTTTGACAGCTGTTGAAACCAATAAGGATTCCTGCAAAGAGGAATAGGGTTAAAAAAATGTGTAATCTTTTCATAGTTGAATGATTTTGTTAAAAAGTAAAAAAAAAAATGATTTTTTAATTCGACACAAACATAGAGGAGACTTGTCACGAAAAAATCACTAAACTATCACGGACATATCACGGTGGTAATAAAAGTAGCTTCGGTTTTAGTCGAACTCGTATAAACGGCTTCAGCCGTTGGCATTATAAAACATGCCAACGGCTGAAGCCGTTTATACGGGTTCGGTTAAAACCGAAGCTACTTTTTATTTAAAAAGCCCCTAAGCGCTTTGGGGGTGTCGGTATTGATAAAATCAACCCCCATTTTAGCCAAAGCTTTCCAAACCTTCTGTGTATCGGGTGTTGCCCAAAAGCGTACTTTTTTGCCTTGTGTATGAATGGTATCGGCAACTGCTTTCATTTTATTAAACGTCTCTTGATTGATAGTTTTTTGACCCTTTTCACTTATGAAATTGTTGAAACTATCGCTTACCATACCTACCCGTTGCCATTGTTGCGGCGTGTAAATTTCATGAGGTCGTCCATCAAATTGGATGAAAGGGGGGTACGATGCCCATTTTGTGGGATTAGGACGATTGCCACTAATGACAAATTTCACGGGACAATTTTCACCTAAAACAACAGGATAACGGGCTATTTGCTGTACAACTTCATCTAAAGTTGAATCGGCATGTGTTTTTATATCAATTAATATAATCAACGGATAGGCTTTTCCTGTTTGGACAAGTTCAGTCAAAGGTTTTAAATACAAGTCAACTAATGTAAAAGTCGGGTTGATTTCTTTAGCTTCATGTGCCACATAGAGATTATTATCCACCAAAAAAACATCCGCTTCGATAGACCCCATGCGGGCTTCAAAAGCCGTTTTAAGCGGGTGTTTTTGAACATAATCGTTGTGAGAATGTCCGCTGATGCTGACCTGTGCCCAAGCTATATTTACCAAAAAAAAACTGACAAGATAGATTATAGAGAATTTCATAAGTTGTTAAATTTATATATATACATTAAACAGGGTGAAATCCCGAAAAGCCAAGACGTTGCGGTGCAACGTCTCTACGTCATTTCACATCACATTTTTAGATATTTTGTCTAAGTAGAGACGTTGCAGTGCAACGTCTTGGCTTCATTTTTTTTGCTAAATTATCGGGATTTTACCCCGTTTCATATATATGGAAGTTCAAAAAATAATTGTCTACTCTTATGAATGCCCTTTCGTTTTTTTAGCAAAATTTCACATTCAAAAGTATAAAATATCAATAGGTCGAAGTTCAATTGTATCTTCGTATTTTCAACCAAAATTAAGAAAAAATCTATGAAAATACTGTCCGAAGGGACTCCTATGGAGAGGGGGGGTAAAATAGTGGGTGTCAATTTTTCTAAATGCGCTTGGACGTTTTTTTTGGGCATTGCCTTTCTGAGTCTTTTTCAATGTCGTAAAAAAGAAGATATTGTTATTCAAAACCC
>JAYUQN010000950.1:0-7087 GCA_043756725.1 Saprospiraceae bacterium | reverse complement strand
ACAATGATTAAGAAAGTATTAATACTCGTTTCTGTTTTTGTAACACTACAAAATCAAAGTGTTTTTGGGCAAACGCTTTCTCCGAATATTCCGAATGTCGCAAGTATTAAGAAACAACTTGCAGAGAGGGGTATAAAAGAACAGGAGTTTGTTTCAAAATTAAAAGAGAAAGGCATTTCATTAGAAACCGTAGATCCCAATAATACGGATCAAGTAATAGCGGTGCAAACTGCTATTAAGGAAACAATTGATGAAATAGAAAAAGAAAAGCAAAAAATTAAAAACCCGAGTAGCGATTCTGAAAAAGGAGAAGCAAAAAAAGGGGACATTAAAAAAGCTGAAGTTTTTTTCAAAGACAAAGAAGGAGAGCCGACTGAGACTAAAATGACAGCAAAGGAAAAAGAGGCAATAGAAAAGCAGCGAAAAGCAGCAGAAGCAAAGGCAAAATTTGAGAAGGATAGGTCAGCAGCATTAAACCAAACAGCTAAAAAAGCAAATACAAAAGAAAACACAAAAGAAATTACGAAAGCCGTAAAAGAGGGTGCTACGGTGGAAGAAGCCGTAGCGGAAAAACTTACGGAAGATGCTAAGGAAGAACTTCCCCCCCCAACCACTTGGGGTCAAGAGATTTTTAGAAATAAAAGTATTAGTACCTACCGTCAATCTCAAGATGTTAAACCCCCAGAATCCTATATATTAGGCGTAGGAGATCAGATAGCGGTTTCTATTTGGGGTTATTCACAAGAAAATCTTGTATTTGAGATTAATAATGAAGGTTACATTAAACCAGATGCTATGCCTCGCATTAACCTTAAGGGCATAGCCTTAGGTAAAGCTAAAGAGTTATTAAAAAGTAGATTTTCACAATATTATAGATTTAGACCAGAAGAGTTTGAGGTTACTATATATTTTGCAAGAACGGTCACGGTTCATATAGTTGGCGAAGTTTTTAATTTTGGTAGTTTTTCTATCCCAGCATTGAATACAGCTTTTAATGCATTGGCAGCGTCAGGCGGACCCACTGATATTGGTAGTGTTAGAAATGTGAAACTCAAACGAGCCACTAAACCCGATCAAAATATAGATATTTACGAATTTTTATTGAATCCGTCAGCGCAGGAAAAATTGTATTTAGAGGATAATGATTATATCTATGTGCCTAATGCTGAGAAATTAGTTACTATACAAGGTGCTGTCAATCGCCCTAATCGTTATGAGCTAATAGGTAAAGAATCATTAAAAGAGATTATTAAATTTGCAGGTGGCTTGACAGACAATGCCATGACAGTAAACTGTATGATAAAGAGATATATTAATAACCAAGAACAAATTTATAATATCCCCTTACAAAACGTCTTATCGGGTTCAGAAACTGTTGATTTAAGAAATGGTGATTTGATTATAATTGATGCTTTGGAGAAGGTGTATGAAAACTTTCTTAATATAGAAGGGGCTGTTGACTTTCCTGGTGAATATGCTGTAAGTGAGAATTTTAAATTGTCAGAACTTATACAAAAGGCAAGGCTCAACTCAGAAACTAAAAAAGATATTGGTTATATAATAAGAACTAATAAAGATAATACAGTTAATTATATTAAAGTAAATGTAGAAACGGTTGTAAATAATCCTAATAGCGCTGATAATATAATATTGCAACCTGCTGATAGAGTTATTATTTTTAATAAAAAGAATACGAATGATTTAAAAGAGGTAAGTATCACAGGCGTCGTAAGAAAACCAGGTATTTACCCTTTTTCTGAAGATATTAAAGTTAGAGACCTATTAATTCTGTCAGAAGGACTACTACCAGAAGCAACAAGTTTAGCTTACATAGAAAGATATAATATTAAAAACATCAATGAGAAGCTTTATATTAGAATTAATATAGATGACATTATGAATAACCCTAACTCAAAGGATAATATAAAGCTAAACCCGTTAGATGTTATTAATACGTTTTCAAACCTTATTTATACAAGTACCTCAATGGTAAAAGTAGATGGGGCTGTTAATAAACCTGCAGATTATCAATATGCTAAAGGACTTACGATAAATGATTTGATAATGTTCTCTGGAGGATTTAAAGAAGAAGCATCTCCTAAAAGAGTTGATATTTACAGGGTGTTAATACAAGAAAATGAACCAACGAAAACGATTGCAGCGACCATAAGTTTTGATAAAAACCTAAATGTAATCGGTGGTGATGCGAATGTAGAAGTTCAACCCTACGATATGATTGTTGTTAGAACAGTACCAGACTACAAACTTCAAAGAATGGTCACTATTCAAGGAGAGGTTTTATATCCTGGTACGTATGCGCTCATAGATAAAAATGAAAAAATTAGTAGTATTGTTGCTCGTGCAGGAGGATTGACGAAAGAAGGTTTTCCTCCAGGTACAAAAATTGAGAGAAGCATGGATGAACAAGGGCAAGTTATTATTAGATTGGATGATGCCATAAAGAATCCTTCGTCGAATAATAATATTGTTGTCAAAGAAGGCGATGTGATTACAATTCCAAGAACAAAAGACCTTGTTACAATAGTTACAACAGGGACTAAATCTAAAGAAATTTATGTACAACCAGATTCTCTTATCAACGTTCCCTTTTATGCAGGTAAGAATGCTAAATTCTATATAGATCAATATACGGGAGGGCTTTATAAAGATAAAGATGCAAAGTGGAAAGATGTATATGTTGAAAGCCCTAATGGGAAACTTTTGAAGTCAAGGAATTATTTTTTATTTAAAACTTATCCGAATGTTGAAATTGGGTCTAAAATTAAAATAGCATTGAGTAAGAAGAAGAAACAAGTACAAGATAAAGACGTTGCTAAGAAAGACCCAGAACTCCTCGAAAAAACCATACAAAAAACCACTATGCTTGCTTCTCTTGTCACCTTAGTTTTAGGTATGGTTAGTGCGCTAAAATCACTATAAATTAATAACATCTGAAATTGTAAAATGGAACAAGTTAATCAAAGTCAAGAAAAAAATACAGAATTAAGCCTTCAAGATATAATGCTGCTAATTCAAGAGTACTTTCTTGAGATAAAGCGCAAATGGTATTTGATGATTCCTTTTATGATGGCTGTCGGTGGATATTATGTATATCAACATCATAAGGAAGGTATAAAATATCCAGCAGGTGTGACTTTTATGGTTAATGAAGAAGAAGGAGAAGACCCTACGGGTGGGGTTGGGGCTTTATTGAAATCTTTTACGGGTAAAGGTAATAACGATGGAACAGGTTTAGAGAAAGTTTTACAATTATTTAAGTCTAAAAGTATCATTGAAAAAGCCTTATTTCAAAAAGTAAAAGTAGATGGAAAAGAAGATTATGTTGCCAATCACATGATTAACCTTTATGGATTGCAAAAACTTTATGGGGAATATACGAGTAACACTAAATGGCTTGACCCAATAAGAGACTTAAAAACTTATTCTTTTAAAAGTGATAAGATAGAAACTTTTACAAATGAAGAAAAGTTACTTCTTATTGTTTTATATGAAGCTATAGCTGGTAACATTTCACAAGGTATAGATTCTATGATTTTACCAACCTTAGACGATAAATCTAATATAATGAGTTTTGGCGTAACAACTACGTCACAAGATTTAACTATAGCATTGATAGAAGGTATCTTTGCTGAATTGAGCCAATTTTACGTTAACCAAACAGTAGAGAAGCAATCAAAAATATACGGTATTGTCAGCGCTAAAAGGGATTCGCTGGCTGATGTGTTAGCTACTGCAGATGCAGATTTAGCTAAATTTGAAGACTCCAATAGGAGTTTGGTTTGGGTGTCAGGTGAATTAGCCAAAGTAAAACTTCAACGAAAGGCACGTATTGCAGAAATCATGTATGGTGAAGTTGTTAAACAACTTGAAATGGCTGATTTTGCGCTGAAACGTAAAATTCCTTATGTGAAAATTATTGACATGGCGCGCAAGCCTCTTCGACCAGTCAAAATGTCTATTGTTCGTTCTACTTTAATTTCATTGACAATAGGGGCTTTTTTAGGTTGCATAGTAATCATCCTACGGAAAGTATTAATTGAAGGGTGGAGAAAAGCCATGAAAATACAAAAGGCTTAATATTCCTATAAGCAAAGTCAACCCTCAACAACATAATTCTTTTTAATGAACATCCTAATCACAGGCGGTGCTGGCTTCATCGGCTCAAATATAGTAGAAACATTGATCCAGCAAGACAATGTTTCCCTTGTTAGAGTTTTAGATAATTTAGAAACGGGCTATTTCGATAATATAAAACCTTTTCAACATCATCCTAAATTTGAGTGGGTTGAAGGGGATATTCGAGATTTCGAAACTTGCCTAAGAGCGTCTGATAATATGGATTTGGTGTGCCACCAAGCCGCTTTGGGTTCTGTGCCTCGTTCTATTTCAGACCCTTTGAAGACCAATGACATTAATATTACAGGTACACTGAATGTTTTTTACGCCGCTAAAGAAAAAAATATAAAAAGGGTGGTGTATGCGGCTTCTTCTTCTACTTATGGGGACAGTAAAAAATTACCCAAAGTGGAGAATAAAATTGGCAATCCCCTTTCTCCTTATGCCGTGACGAAGTTGGTGAATGAATTGTATGCCAATGTTTTTTCAAGCCTCTACAATATAGAATTTATGGGTTTGCGGTATTTCAATGTTTTTGGACCCAACCAATCGCCTAATGGGGCTTATGCTGCCGTTGTTCCGCTTTTCATGCAAGCCCTTTTAGAAGGTAAAAGCCCTACGATAAATGGCGATGGTTTACAAAGTCGGGATTTTACTTATGTTTCAAATGCCGTACAAGCCAATGTGAAAGCACTTTTCACCACGAATAAAAAAGCGGTTAATCAAGTTTATAACGTCGCTGTTGGTGACCAAACTACTTTGGTGGACATGTTTAATATCTTGAAAAATATTGCACAATCTGATGTCAATGCCAATTTTGGTCCCCCGCGAGCAGGTGATATAAAACACAGTTTGGCAGATATTTCAAAAGCTAAAAAACTGTTAAGCTACAACCCAACTGTCAATATTGAAGAGGGTTTGAAATTGGCTTTTGATTGGTATAAAACCAATCTTGAAAAACAGATTGTGGGCTAACGAAATCCCGACTCAATCGGGAAAAAATTGGCTTAATTAGCCAAAATACTGTCCCGCCCAGTCGGGATGGCGATAAAAGCGTCAAGGGGGGGTAAAACATGAAAGTAGTTATATTCGCTGGTGGTTTAGGAACAAGGCTTTCAGAAGAAACGACACTCCGACCCAAACCAATGGTGGAAATAGGGGGTAAACCCATCCTTTGGCACATTATGAAAATCTATTCGCATTTTGGCTACAATGATTTTATCGTGTGTTTGGGTTACAAAGGCTATGTCATAAAAGAATATTTCATTAACTATTTTCTCTATAATTCAGATATTACCGTTCAGCTTCACGACAATAAACTCGATATTCACTATGCCAATACCGAGTCTTTTAAAGTCACTTTGGTTGAAACGGGTTTGGAAACAAATACAGCAGGAAGGCTTCAAAAAATAAAACCCTACGTTGAAAATGAAACCTTCATGCTCACGTATGGCGATGGCGTAGCCGATATTAATATCAATGAACTCGTCTCTTTTCACCATAAGCATGGCAAATTAGCAACCGTTACATCTATCATTTTACCAAGCCGATATGGTAAAATAAAAACAGACGAAAACAACATCGTAACAAGTTTTGAGGAAAAGCCTAAAGAAGAAGGCTACTGGATTAATGGTGGTTTTTTTGTTTTAAACCCTGCCATTTTCAACTATTTGGAAGGGGATATGGAAAACGTACAATGGGAAAAAAAGCCTTTAACTGAAATAGCCAACGATAAACAATTGGTCGCCTATAAACATTCGGGTTTTTGGAAGTGTATGGATGCTTTGCGTGATAAAATCGAATTGGAAGACCTTTGGAATGAAGCCAATACCCCATGGAAAGTTTGGACTTAGAAACGCTTTTTGACGGTATTTATAAAAATAAAACTGTTTTCATAACAGGGCATACAGGTTTTAAGGGTTCGTGGCTATCAGAGTGGTTAAGGCTTTTAGGTGCAAATGTTGTCGGTTATTCTCTAAAACCCGATACCGAACCCGCTCATTTTAATCTACTTGAAAATGGCACATCCCGAGGCAAGCAGGACGATTATACTTCTATAATAGCCAATATAAATAATTTTAAAACCTTACAAAAAGCCTTAAAAAAACACAAACCCGCTCTCGTTTTTCATTTAGCAGCGCAACCTTTGGTGAGGGATTCTTATAAAAATCCTGTTTTGACATATCAAACCAATGTCATGGGAACGCTGAATCTCTACGAAGCTGTCAGAAGCACCCCCTCAGTAAAAGCCGTTATTTGTGTCACAACAGATAAGGTTTACGACAATAAAGAGTGGGAGAGGGGCTATACTGAAAATGATAATCTCGGTGGCTACGACCCTTATAGTGCGTCAAAAGCCTGTGTTGAAATACTCAGCGATAGTTATAGAAAGTCTTTTTTTTCCAAAGGGATTCCTACGGAACAAGATAAAATATTACTCGCAACCGTGCGAGCTGGCAATGTGATAGGCGGCGGCGATTGGGCAAATGATAGACTTTTACCCGACACCGTGAAAGCAACGGTTGACAACAAAGCCGTTTTAATCCGAAATCCGCAAGCCATTCGACCGTGGCAACATGTTCTTGAACCCCTTTCAGCTTATTTGTTATTGGGTCAAAAACTTTTAACACCGAATCTAAATCAAAGCCAATATGCCACAGCGTGGAATATTGCCCCAGATTTAGAGGATTGCCAGACAGTAAAAAGCGTTTTAGAAAAAGTAAAAAAACAGTGGGTACGTGTTGATTTTCAATATGAAACAGATAAACAAAACCTTCACGAAGCGCATTTATTAAAATTAGATACAACAAAAGCCAAAACGGATTTAGAATGGAAACCGATTTGGCATCTTGATAAAGCCGTTGAAAAAACCATTGAGTGGTACAAGGCTTTTTATGAAAACAATCAAGTGCTTACGCAGAATCATATCGAAACCTACGTTAAGGACGCA
>JAYUQN010000949.1:0-2682 GCA_043756725.1 Saprospiraceae bacterium | reverse complement strand
TAGCAAAATTTAATTATTGTTAAAAATACACTAACTTTGCGACGCAAAATTTAAATTCATTTTAAAACCATTATATATTAATTCAACATGGGAAAGATTAAAATAGCCATTAACGGCTTTGGGCGCATCGGACGCATCACCTTCCGCAATCTTGTGAAAATGAAAAACGTTGAAGTCGTAGCTATCAACGATTTGACAGATAACAAAACTTTAGCTCATTTGCTGAAATACGACTCCGTTCACGGTATGTTTGACGGTGAAATCAGCGCAGACGACCAGTTTTTGTATGTAAATGGTAAAAAAATACATGCTTTAGCTGAAAAAAATCCTGCCGCTTTGCCGTGGAAAAAAATGAAAGTAGATGTCGTTATTGAATCTACAGGTCGTTTTACAGATTCTGAAACAGCCAAAGCGCACATTGAAGCGGGCGCCAGAAAGGTGCTTATTTCTGCTCCGGCTACAGGAAATGTGAAAACAATCGTTTTGGGCGTTAACGACGACCAATTAACAGAAGACGATACCATCATTTCTAACGCATCATGCACAACGAACTGCCTTGCGCCTATGGTAAAAGTTTTGGATGATGCGTTTGGTGTTGAAAGTGGTTTTATGATGACCATCCACGCTTATACGGCTGACCAAAACTTGCAAGACGCGCCGCACAAAGATTTGCGTCGTGCACGGGCTGCGGCTTACAGTATAATTCCTACATCAACAGGTGCAGCCAAAGCGGTGGGTTTGGTTTTGCCGCATTTAAAAGGTAAATTGAATGGTAGCTCTATGCGTGTTCCTGTGCCAGATGGTTCAGTTACGGATTTCACAGTTACATTGAAAAAAGCAGCGACTAAAGAGGAAATAAATGCCGCTTTCCAAAAAGCATCTCAAAATGAGTTGAAAGGCATTTTACAATATGAAACAGACCCCATCGTGTCTATTGACATCGTTGGCAACAAATCCTCTTGCATATTCGACGCTGAATTGACTTTAGCCATTGATAGAACGGTTAAAGTGATTGGCTGGTACGATAACGAAGCGGGTTATTCTGCGCGTTTGGCTGATTTGGCGCTTAGAGTTGGGGCTATGGAAGCTGTTGAAGCGTAAATTTCAAAAAAGACAAATTGATTTATACAAAACCCATAAGGTTTTTCCGAAGGAATTACTTTATGGGTTTTGTATTTTAGCTTAAAATATACACCATACTGAGGGGGTGTCTCGTCCTTTGTTTTTTTAAAATCAATGTCAAAAGTCTTTAAAAATTTCTTCCAAGTAAGAAATATTATCCTCAATGAAGAGAACTTTATTCTCTTTAAATTCAATTTTTGTTGTACCTCTACCCGCTCCCCACACCGCACTGATTTCTTTAAAAGGGGTTTTTGAAAGTATATAGGCTGAAATTTTCACAGAAAGGTCTAAACCGTCAGTTTGCAAATCTTCATTTATCTTCTGCTCTAAGTCTCCAACTTGGTCACGACAAAATATAATTTTATCATTATTAAAATTTCTACTTTCTCTAATGCCTTTTGGATCAAGGAAATATATATATTGTTTTTTTTCTTCAATTACCCAAACAATAAAATCGGGATAAAAAGAGGAGCTTTCCATAAAAAAGCCTAAACCTTTAATAGATAAATTACGCAAAATAAATATTTCTTTGTCTTTCATTTTAGAAGCACTGTCTCCTAAATAGCCTTTAAGGTGTTTTAGAAATCGAGTTTCATCTTCATTAAGGCGAACAGGAATGGTTTTTATGTCTTCATACTTTTCACCCTTACCCCATATCGCTAAGGGAGAATATAAGTGATTACCAAAATGTAAAGTTGGTATCAATTTATGATCATCTTGATAGAGGTCTTTGATAATGTTTTCAAAGTCTTTAAAATCATCTTTATACTGTTCGGGTACTTTTACGAGCATCCGTTGCGATTCGGGAAACATGTCTTGATGGATTTCTTTATCCAACATTTCATAAGTCAAATACTTCGATAAATACGCTTTTTCTTTGTCTGCATAAAATTTGTTAATATAGTCTTTAATAATAAAATGCGCAATGTTTTGCATTTTACCATTAATAGCTTCTGGTAAACCGAACTGATTTGAATTGCAATACAAATAATACCTATCGCCCTTTATCAGTTCTTCAAGAGCAGATTTATGAATAATTAAATTGGCGTATCCTTTCAATAATTTATACCGATTGGCTTCTAAGGCTAAGTTGTTAAAATCTAAAAAGCCGATATGAGGTTTTAGGAAATTAGCAAAATATTCACTTGCATCTTCAGCAATTTGACTGTTAAACCCGCCCGTTGCTACACTTATTTTGTGGCGTAAATCCACACTCACCCGTTTAGCAACATTGGGTTGATATGTCAATTGTACAATGTCCTGTTCTTTAAAATGTCGCCCCTGTTCAGTCTTGAAAGTCATTATCTTACCCATCCATTCTGTTTCACGATTAAATTTTATTTCAAGAGGATATTCATCATAATGAGGGATTTCGCTTTCAATGCCTTTCAAAAAACTATTCATATAGCTGGCATTTAAACCCACAATTGAAATGGTTTGCAAGGCTTTGATATGGTAAGAGGCAGTTGCTTCTTCCCGTTTCAATGAAAAGTTCTTTCCTTTCAGTCGGACACCCCGCCCAAACAATTGAATGATTTGCGCGCCTTCTTTCTGCCCCAT
>JAYUQN010000948.1:0-2683 GCA_043756725.1 Saprospiraceae bacterium | reverse complement strand
TTTTTTGAAAGAAATTTATATAGTGACCTTGTAAAATGGAAAGATGGCAAATATCGAAAACCCCTTATTTTGCAAGGAGCGCGGCAAACGGGTAAAACTTCGCTTATTCGACATTTTGGCAAAACCCAATTTGCGGAAATGGCGTATTTCAACTTTGAAGAAAGACCTGAATTGAGCCAGATGTTTAAGCAAACCAAACAGGTTGAACGGCTATTGCATAATTTGTCTATCGTTCATGGCAAAAAATTGGATGCTACCCATACGCTTATTGTTTTTGATGAAATCCAAGAATGTGAAGAAGCCCTCAATTCTTTAAAATATTTCAGTGAAAATGCACCCCAATATGCTATTATTGCAGCAGGCTCGTTGTTAGGTATTAGTTTGGGTACAAGTAAATCTTTTCCTGTTGGCAAGGTCGAGTTTTTACAATTATATCCTTTGACATTTCATGAGTTTCTGAAAGCCAAAAACCCACAACTGTATAACTATTCCCAAAGCATAAGCACACCGTTTGAACCTTTATTAGATGTCTTTTTCAGCGAGTTTGTGGATATTTTTAAAGCCTACATGATTTGTGGCGGTATGCCCGAACCTGCGTTACGCATGGTAGAAACCATTGATATGTTTGAGATTGAGAAAAGTCTGCGGCAAATACAGGGTGCTTATGCCTTAGATTTTTCAAAACATGCCGAAAAAACAGAAGCCATCAGAATAAAATACGTTTGGGATGCCATACCCTCGCAATTAGCCAAAGAAAACAAGAAATTTATCTATCAAACCATTAGAGAAGGGGCAAGGGCAAGAGAATATGAAAACGCCATCGTGTGGTTGGAACAGGCGGGTCTCGTCTATCGTGTGCCGTTGTGTAAAAAACCTGAATTTCCCCTTTCTTTTTACAGCGATTTATCAGCCTTTAAAATTTACCTCTTGGATATTGGTTTGTTGCGCCTTCAAACCAAATTAGACCCGATTATTTTTAAAGAAGGTCATCGACTTTTTACCGAATTTAAAGGCGCATTGTCGGAAAATTATGTATTGCAAAGTTTAACAACTCAATTTGAAGCCCCGCTAAGTTATTGGACTTCCAATGCCGTCGCAGAAGTGGATTTTTTAATCCAATATCAAGATAAAATCATTCCTGTTGAAGTAAAATCAAACGAAAGCATTAGAAGTAAAAGTTTGACCTATTATGCCAACAAATATGCACCGTCTTTAAAAATTCGTTATTCTTTGAAAAACCTTGAATACAACAGCGGTTTACTCAATATCCCCATTTTTTTAGCCGACCATACAAAACGGTTTGTGGATTTGATTTTGAGGGAAGGGGTAGTAAAAAAACAGTCAAAATACTGTCCGAAGGGACTCCTATGGAGAGGGGGTCTTTTTTTATGAAATTCCTTCCCTTTCATCGCCCAACAAAGCCCCACATCTTAATTAGTGTATTTTTTACAATAATTTCCACAATTTTCTTTTGCAATTCAAGTTTAAGGAATAAATTTACCCCATCAATTAAGATTATCAAAATTATATTCTAAACTCTCTATTAAAAGCCTAATTTATGATACGTCGTGATTTCCTAAAATCGTCGGCTGCTTTGGCAGCCGCTGCAACCATAACCCCCTCTTTTTTTCTCGCCGATAAAACCACGCCCATAGGCTTGCAGCTTTGGAGTGTCCGTGATGCTTTGGCAAAAGATGCTGTCGGCACTTTGAAAGCGGTTTCAAAACATGGCTACAAATTTGTCGAAGGTTTTGGCTTTAACAATGGCAATTGGTTTGGTTTAACGCCGTCTGAAATGAAGAAAAACCTCAATGGTTTGGGTATGAGCATGCGCAGTGCGCATCAAAGCATGACTACCAAAAGCTATGACAAAAGCACGAAGCAATTGAACGATGAATTTAAAAAAGCGGTAGATGCTGCCCTTGAAGTCGGTCAAAAATATGTTATATGCCCTTATATGGCAGACGAAGACCGCAACAAAGAATCCGTGAAATTGCTCTGTGAAATGTTCAACAAAGCAGGTGAATATTGCAATGCTAAAGGACTACGCTTCGGCTATCACAACCACGATTTCGAATTTTCAACCCGTTTTGACGATGCGCCGATGTATAAAATGTTGTTGGATAATACCGAACCTAAACTCGTTTGTTTTGAAATGGACATGTGTTGGGTCGTGCGCGGCAAATACAACCCCGTTGATTGGTTCAATCTGTACCCAGGTCGTTTTGAATTGTCGCACATCAAGGATTTGGCTGACCAATCTAAAAGTGAATCGGCAATAGTGGGTCATGGCATCGTAGATTTCAAACAAGTTATTGCCAATCAAGAAACCTGAAGTAAGACAATAGAGTTTTTTTGCTGAAAAAATTAAATCACAAAAATCTTCTAAAGTTGGTGTTTCAATAAATTGTGATGTGCTATTGGGTATATACATTACCTTATTTCCTCTCAATTTCATGATATACTCAAAACTAATTTTTTTCTTCTTAAAAAATAATTGAGCATCCTCATCAATAACATTTCCAATCCAAGAAACAAAATTAGGATCATATATAACATAATTATATTCTTTTTTGAATTTTTGTTTATAATAAATTTCAGGTTGATTCCAGGTTAATCCATTATTTAAACCATAAAAAAACATAACCTCATCTAATAAATTGTAAATTGAATTTCGACCCAC
>JAYUQN010000947.1:0-2684 GCA_043756725.1 Saprospiraceae bacterium | reverse complement strand
GCCTTAACAGGATAATTTTTCAATATGTTGCATATAAAAACGTTGGGCGCGCTCAAAGCCGCTGGCTACACATCTAAAGGGACGAAAGACGAATTGAGGGACAATCTTATCAAAAAACTTCAAGCTAAAGAGACCGTTTTTCAAGGTATTTTAGGCTTTGAAAATACCGTTTTACCCGATGTGGAACGCGCTATTTTATCTCGTCATTCCATTTTACTTTTAGGTTTGCGGGGACAAGCGAAGACCCGTATTGCTCGCCAAATGGTAGATTTGTTGGACGAATATATTCCCGTTGTTGCGGGTAGCGAACTCAACGACGACCCTTTAAAACCCCTCAGTCGCTTTGCCAAAGATTTGATAGCTGAAAAGGGTGACAACACCCCTATTACGTGGATGCACCGCAGCGAACGTTATGTTGAAAAACTCGCCACGCCCGATGTTTCCGTAGCGGATTTGATTGGCGATGTGGACCCAATTTTAGCCGCTAATTTGAAATTGCCTTATTCTGATGAACGGGTTATTCACTTCGGGCTTGTGCCTCGGGCGCATCGTTGCATCTTCGTAATCAATGAGTTACCCGATTTGCAAGCGCGTATTCAGGTGTCTCTTTTCAATATTTTGCAAGAAGGGGATATTCAAATTCGGGGTTTCAAACTGCGTTTGCCTTTGGATATTCAGTTTTGTTTCACCGCCAATCCAGAAGATTATACCAATCGCGGTTCCATTATTACGCCTTTGAAAGACCGTATTCAATCGCAAATTTTGACGCATTATCCTGAAGATATTGACATTGCTCGGCAGATTACAGAGCAAGAAGCAAAGCCTGCCCAAGCGCAAAAAGAACGGGTGACTATCCCCTCAGTATTAAAGGATTTGATAGAGCAAATAGCGGCTGAAGCGCGTGAAAGTGAGTATGTGGACAATAAAAGTGGCGTGTCCACCCGTTTGAGTATTTCTGCCCTTGAAAACCTTTATTCGGCGGCTGAAAGGCGGGCTATTTTGAATGGTGAAACCCATACAACGGCTCGGGTTACCGATTTTTGGGGCATCGTTCCCGCAATTACGGGTAAAATAGAATTGGTGTATGAAGGTGAGCAGGAAGGACCTTATGAAGTAGCCATGCACTTGTTTAGCATTGCTATTAAACAAGTTTTTTTACTCTATTTTCCGAATCCAGAAGAGTTGAAACGCAAGACGGATAAAGACCCTTACGGCGTCACCCGAGCTTGGTTTGCAGGTGGCAATGTGGCTGAATTGATGAATAATGCGACAGAACAAGAGTTTAAAGATGAACTTGATAAAATAAAAGGTTTATACAAACTGGTTCAAGATTCGGATGTTGAAGACGCTGAAAAATATACTTTTATGGAATTGGCTTTGCATGGTTTGTCGGAGTACAATGTGGTGACGAAGGAGATTTTGGATAGTAGTTTTTCTTTTGGCGACTTGTTGTCGGGTATGCTGGATGATTTGGATGATAGGAGTAATTGACTTGAATTAGGATTTTTTTTAACTTGAATTAGGATTTTTTTTAACTTGAATTAGGATTTTTAAGATTATAAGGATTTAATAGGATTTTAGATGTTGACAAGCTTAACTTGAATTAGGATTTTCAGGATTATAAGGATTTAATAGGATTTTAGATGTTGACAAGCGCGTGTGTCAACATCTAAAATCCTATTAAATCCTTATAATCCTACAAATCCTAATTCAAGTTAAAAGCCCTAATTCAAGTTAATTAATTTTTCATTTTTTTCAAAGCCTCTGCTTTACAACTTTCAATTCTATAGGGTTCATAACCGCTCGCGACTGCTTTTTCAAGCCATTCCAAACCGTCTTTTGGCAAATTGAAATCAATAAGCCGACAGCCTAATTTGAGATACGTGTCCCCATGATAACGCGAATTTTCATGTAAGATATTCAAAAGGTCTTGTTCCACTTCCTTTTTTCTCCCCAGAAAAATTTTTGAAACGGATTTCAGTAACCAAGCTTTTTCATCTTTTGGATATTTTGAAATCACCTTATCACAATCGGCAATTGCTTCTTTGTACTGTTTTAGCATTATTTTACATTCTGCCCGTCTGTTATGTTCATCAAACTCGGTAGGAAACAGTTTTTCAAACCTATTCAATTCTGTTAAAGCCTCGTTATATTGTTTCATATCACAGAGCAGCGTTGCTTTGTGGCTAAGAGCGTTAAAATGGGTTGAGTCAAGTTGAAACGCTTTGTCAAAATCGGCAAGTGCAGCTTGAGGGTTGTAAAACTCATATTTGTGCATAAGCCCTTGTTGGTAATAAACATCCACGTAATCGGGCTTGATTTTTAAAGTATTTGCAAAATCATTTAATGCGCCATCGAATTGTTCTGAAGCCCTTTTTGCCATTGCCCTTAAAAAATAAGCCTCCGCATTTTTAGGATTGAACCGAATGGATTTATCAAAATCGGCAATCGCTTCTTTCAATTTACCTATTTCTAAATACGCATAGCCTCTTTCAAAATAGGCAATCGGGTCTTTGGGTCGTGCTTTGATATAGGTGTCAAAATCTTCGATGGCAGAGTTGAAATTGCGTCGAATGTCTTCTTTGTCTTTCTCCCGTTTGCCTCGTTCCAAATAAGCTTCGGTATAATTGCCATTGATTTCAAGCAATGAATCAAGGATTTGGATAGCCAATTGTGCATTTTTT
>JAYUQN010000946.1:0-7109 GCA_043756725.1 Saprospiraceae bacterium | reverse complement strand
AAAAGATATCCAACTGCAAAATTGGCAACTAATAAAAAAGAAATATTGGAAGATAAAACGACTCAACTTATCCTCAGCTCTGGCATACCTGTTGAACGTGCACCTTTAGGCATAGAAGTGATGAAACATGGTAAAGATTACCTTGTTGACAAGCCAGGCATAACCTCATTGGAACAATTGAAAGACGTCCGTGCCGTACAAAAAGAAACCAAACGCATTTATTCAATTATGTACAGCGAAAGGCATGAAAATCGTGCAACTGTTAAGGCGGGTGAATTGGTAAAAGCAGGGGCGATTGGCAAAGTGCTCCAAACCATCGGCATGGGACCCCACCGGATGAATGTCAAATCAAGACCTGAATGGTTTTTCGACCGTAAATATTTTGGCGGTATCATTACGGACATTGGCTCGCATCAGTTTGACCAGTTTCTTTTCTTTACGGGTTCCACAAAAGCGGAAATAGTGGCTTCACAAATAGGCAATGTCAATCACCCGCAATATCCAGAGTTTGAAGACTTTGGCGATGTTATGGTAAAAGGAGATAATGGAACAGGCTATATTCGGGTAGATTGGTTTACGCCAGATGGTTTAAACTCGTGGGGTGATGGACGTTTGACTATTTTAGGAACAGAAGGCTATATTGAGTTGCGCAAGAACATTGACATTGCAGGGCACGAAGGCGGCAACCATCTTTACTTAGTGAATCAGAAAGAAACCCGCTATATAGATTGTAGCAAAGAACCCTTACCCTTTGGGAAGCTTTTCGTAAATGATATTATTAACAGCACTGAAACGGCTATGCCACAGGAACATTGTTTTTTAGCCACAGAATTAGCACTTTTAGCGCAAAAAAATGCGCAACCCATCATTTACAAAAAATGAGACATTTTTACTGAGGGGGTATTTTTCTCTTTAAATTTTGAAATGTCTAACTGTCACATTAATTGACAATATAGGATTGATATAAAAAGCAAAAAAAAACATATTACCGCATGCTACGTGTAAAAAAGAAATCATTGAAACATTAAGATCAATTCTTAAAAAAAATATACACTATAATATGGTTATGGCATTCATTGTCGCCGCTTTGCTTTTGTTTATCGTTTGGCGTGAAATATATTTCACCAGAAAACAATGGTATTATGAAACCTTAATAAATGAGATTCCCTTCGACTCTATTATGATGGATGAAGAATGGCGTTTGCGTATCATCAGCGGCAGTGCCGTCAAAGACCCTAAAAAACGCCAATGGATGATAGGAAAAACAGAAATGGATTACTGGATTCATCAACGCAAAGACCCCGAATCAGGAAAAAAACGCTTAGAACTATTTTATCGCATGGTTCAATTTTTTCAAAACCTTATTGGCAATGGTATCAAATACAATAAAAGTGAAAGACCGACTGTTAAGGTATCTATCCAAGAAAGCAAAGATGAGCTTGTTTATGTCATTCGGGACAATGGCATCGGCATTTCAGCCCAATATAAACAAACAGTTTTCAAGATATTTCACCGCCTGCATGGCATTGGAGAATATGAAGGAAGTGGTATCGGTTTAGCCGCCTGCAAGCGTATTGTTGAACTTTATGGCGGTAAAATTTGGTTTGAATCTGATGAAACAGGCACAACTTTTTACTTTACTTTGCCGAAATGTGAGCTTAATGAAAAACCGAAATTGAGTCACAATGGGGTAAAAAGTGTAAATACTGAGGGGGTGCTTTTGAACTAAAAGGAGCAATTTGAAAGAAAGACATTTATTGAAAAGCCTTTGACTTACTTAAAGTTAAAGGCTTTTTAATTTCAATAATTTGAAAACGTTTCAACAGCATCGCAACCCTCTTTTTTTTAAGACTGTCATTTCTTGAAAAAGGCGTTTCACTTTTTAATATTTCAATCATGAAAAAGCACATCATTACATCATGTTTTTGCTTAGTCGCTTTGCAAACACGGTGAATAAATCGCCATTAACAATTTCATTCGCATAAAAAAATGGTACGCCACACAAAATTTATGTCCCCACAAACAGCAAATGGCATTGTCTCGAGGCATGATAGGTACGCAAGGCGATGAACCAAAAGTAGCCTGTCCGTTTTATAAAAAAACCCTTTTCTCTTGAAAGGGGTGGCTGCTTGTTTGGGGGTGATTTTACTATAAAAAACCTATCCTGTGAAGGTGGATAAGGGTCAGTTTTTTATTGGCTTTGATTGTGAAATAAGTCAATTATAATTATTTTTTTTATAGAATTAAATAATATATATTTAGCATAAATAGCTGATTTTTAATTATTTATGAAATAAAAATAAATGTAAACATGTTGCTTTTTAAATAAACTACATATATCTTTGCACTGAAAGTTCTGATTTTGAAAATTTGTAAATTAACTTAAACTAAAAAATTATATTTATACAAAGTCACCAATTGTCTATCTCTGGACAATTTTTTACGCATTAGGCTACAGGGCAGAATCCATTTTCTATTTTCTATTTTAAAAACGTTATACCTTGTTTTTGAGATTGAAAATACATTTTCATTCACTACATTATTTTATACCATTTTAAACTGCTTTTTCTTTAACTCACTGGGTTAGAGTTAAAGGGACTTTTATGCTGTTATTAGTTTAAATTCTATAACAGGGAATAAGACTATGGGTAAAAATTAATTAAAAATAAACTTTGAGGAGATGCCTTTGACAGGGACATCTTCAAGGCTTTTTTTTTGTATAATATTTTATTAAACCACTTTTTTTAACCTTAAATTTTTTTTTGAATGAAAAAATTACTATTATTAAACTACATTTTAGCTTTTTCACTGCTTTTATTTGTTACGGCTTGTCAAAAAGAAGCCGCGACTAACACATCTGATACGGCATCTGAAAACCTTACAGTGCCTTCTGAAGATGTCGTTTTTTCACAAGAGGAAATCGCTAAGTTCGAAGCACCGCAAGGCAAAGGAGAATTATCAACCAGAAGCCGAAGCTACAACACAAGTAGCCGCAGTTCATGGCATCGTACATCCTACAAACCTTCAGATTATGACAATTATGGACGGCACTATTCTGCCTATATTCAAGAAAAAGGTGAATATGACCATTCTAAATGGGGCCATGTTACATGCTATCGCGAGTATAAATATGACTACCGTAAAAAACAATCTTCAAACTATAAAGTAACTTACAGGGATAGAAACGGACATTCTATCTATGCCGATGGTTATTCTCGCTATGGTAAAGGCTGCGACGGCAAGTATTATCATGTTTTTTATGAAACCATACGCGGAGGCACTGGTCGCTATAAAGACTATTCGGGCGATGGTTATACTTATTGGAGTAGCAATAGCAGAGATAACAGATATTATCGTTATAATGATTGGTATGACAGATGTGATAGAAATTATGATTACAGTTATGATAAGCGTAATTATCGCAGCGATAACAGATGCAGTGGCCATAAATATGACAGAAATTCGGGCTATAATAAACACGACAAATATTGCTATTATGACAATTGCGATGATTGGGATAGTTATGATATGTATTGGTCGGTTAGCTATTAAGCATTATTATTATTGATTTTTACTAAAAATATAGTTCGTAGGGTTATTTAACCTTGCGAACTTTTTTTTATCGTTTAAGTATCCTCTCAGTATGCCGTATTGTTAAAGTTTATATTTGAAAAATAGAATTTTCATTGTTGGCGTTTAAGAAAGGTTATATTCGTTTTTTTTTTTAACAATAAATTATTTCCCAATGAAAAATCTCTGGTTACATGGTGTTTATTTGACTGTTATTGGTGTTTTAGGCTTTCAGTTGTGGGCGAAAACGGCTTGGGTTGATTTAGCATTTCAGCAAATTGATAGATTAATAGAAAGAAACTGTCAAGTTTTACACGGCGATTCTCAAATCCTTTTTGAAGAAATTAAGAAAATGATACCTACTAATCCTAAAGTATATGGATTTTTATTGAAAGATACCGAAAATATAGATACATGCTCAAGAAGAGTTAATGAAGCATTAGATATGCAATTGGCTGATTTGAAAATAGGTGAAAAAGCTAATTTGAATAGAACAAAGAATACTTTGCAAACCTTCTCAAACTCTTTATTTTTAGGGCTAAACGAATTAGATAAAATGGCTTTAATTAAAAACAGCCTTGTAATTAAGAGAATTAAGAACGATACATTTTGGACTCATTTTAATGAAAATCCCGCCACAAACCTTTGGGTTATTAAAAACGAAGTCAAATTAGATGAGTTAATGATGTGTAACTATTGTACAGACAAAATAGGCTGTAATAGAGGATACAATTATTTTAGAAGCAAACTCCGTGTATTAATATCTCCTCGAAACTCTATAATGGTTGAAGGTGAACAATTTCAAGCTGATATTTTTTTGAATCACTATACTCAATATGCAAATCCAATTATAAAATTCTACGCTAATAACCAAGAAGTGACGGTAAAAGATGGCGTAGGACGATATTCTAATGTTGAAAATTCAGTTGGTTTAAAAAAAATCTTTGTAAATGCCATAATTAAGAATCCTGAAAATGGTGAAGAAATTAATGCTTATAGCGCATTTGAATACCATGTCCTACCAAAATGCAGCCAAAACTGTCAATAAATGCCCAAATTACTGAGGGGGCTAATTAGTTTTCTAAAACAGTAATCCAATTATCAAAACGTGGGCATTTGCTACGTATGCGAGCCAATCCAATAGCTTCTGCTAAAATAGAACCGAAAACAGGTTTATTATACCCTTTTATAAGCCTCATCAATCTTTTAGAAGGCGCAGTTTCTTTACCATCATTAATAAGTTCGGGATTAGGATAATCCTCAATGGTTTTTACCAATTCTTCATAATTTGTAAACTCGTTTCTATCAATTTGGCTATCAAAAACGGTGATATTGTTGAAAAGCAAACCTTCAAATTCGTGTAGTTGAATGTATGGAATGAAACGATAGTGGATAGCCTCATCTAAAGAGCTTTTCATAGCATTTTCTAAGAAAGATATTCTATGGTTGATATCAATTATAGCTTTTGCTTCCTCCCATTTTGGAAATTTTAGTTTACCATTTAAGCCATAATAATCGATTAAAGTAGTGACAATCGCTGACGGGTCTTGTTTTAAATGCGTTTCAATTTGCTTTTTCAAAGTATCCCAAGAAACGATGCCGCCGCCTGTTTTTTTAATTGTAGGGTATTCTATTAAAATATTTTGAGTCAAAAAATGAGGAAGTAAAACATCTTTACAAAACTCTTTTTCTGTATCCCCTTCATTTACTATGATTATTCTTTTCATATAGTCAAATGTTATTTAAGGTTGTCCTTCTGTAATGATATTTCTTTTCCACAAATCACCCAAAGCATAGTCTGTTAACCAAATCTCTAATTCTTCTTGTTTTAGTCGAGTAAAAACAGATGCACCATCATGTAAATCAACGGCAACAATATCTTCGGGGTTAAAATAGCTCAATAAATCAATGGATTGAGTGGCTACAATAACTTGTGTTCCTTTTGATGCAACACTTTGGATCATACCCGCCAATTTAGAAATGGCAAATGGATGAAGTCCCAATTCTGGCTCATCTATGATAAGTGTTTTGGGCAATTCGGGTTGCATAAATAAGACAACCAAAGCTATAAAGCGAATCGTACCATCTGATAAATCTGATATACCATAAACAGTAGAGCTGAATTTATCTTGCCATTGTAAACGCATATACTCTTCATCATTGGGTTGAATGTAAAAATCTGAAAAATAGGGTGCTATACTTTGAATGACTTTAATTATACGATTATAAACAATAGGATGCTCTTTTTGAATTTTATAGAGAAAGGCAGCTAAATTATCACCTTTTTCATAAAGAAAATATGAATCATTTTCTTTATGACTCAACTTGTTAAATGGAGAGTTTTTTCCAGTATCGTGAAAATGATATTTTTTGAAACTGTTTAAATAGTTTTTAATATATTTTGCGCGATAAAGACCTGAAAACTTAATACTTGACTCTTTACCAAATTCAGCTATATTCCAGGCGTTATAATTATACCAAAGTTCTTCTTTTGTAAAAATAAAGCCTTCTGAACTTTTTTCTAAATTGAATGAATAACTATTTACGCCTTTGTCAAAGGTTAACTTTGAATAAATCAGTTCGGTTACTTTACTACCATGATGAAGCATTTTATCCTCACCACCATTCAAACTTATATATTGTTCCAGTTTTCGTTCATATAAATTACTGAAAAACTCAAAAAAAGACAAAAAATTCGTTTTCCCTGCACCGTTTGCGCCTATCAAAATATTGATAGGACGTATTTCAATTTTTGCCTCTTTAATAGATTTATAACCTGCAATCTCAATATAATCCATAGTATCAAAACAATTTTATGATGGGTTCTAACAGAAATTTCAATTATGCAAATGTAAATAAAGTTTTGGTTTCGCGCCATTAAGATTAATCTTTTCAAAGTTTTTGCCACGAATAGTATGTTTTTAATTTTTAAATTTAAAATATTTTCATATTCTACGAAAAAAATCGTAGCAAAAATTTGACAATACGAAATTATTCGTATAGCTTTGTCTTATAATTACAAAAGGCGTATTTACTCCGCCTTTTTTTTAATAATCTATTACGAAAATATTCGTATATCCTTAAAATGTATAAATTTTAAATAGCTATATAAAATTGTAATAATGATGAATGATAAAATGATGACACCCGTACCCACCGATGCAGAGTTGGACATCCTGCAAGTGCTTTGGGAGAAAAATCCCGAAACCGTACGCTACGTGAATGAGGCTTTGAATAAAAAACGCGCGCCAGAAAACAAAGAAATTGGTTACACCACCACCTTGAAATTTATGCAAATCATGCTCGATAAAGGTTTGTTGAAACGGGACATCATTGAGCGCAGCCATATATATGCGCCTGCTATTGCCCAAGAGGTCACACAGACGCAGGTACTGAGGGGGGTCATGGATGCCGCTTTCCGAGGTTCGGCTTCGTCTTTAGTGCTTCGAGCTTTGGGTAGTGGTGAAACGACGCCCGAAGAGTTAGCGAAAATTAAGGCAATGATTGAGCAAATTGAGAATAATCAAAGTTAAAATTTT
>JAYUQN010000945.1:0-7120 GCA_043756725.1 Saprospiraceae bacterium | reverse complement strand
AAAAAAAGCGCGACGAATGCTCTACCCGATGAATCCAATAAAAAAAGAAATCTTGCAAAATGAGCAACCACAACCCATACCAAAATGGATTTGACCATTGAATAAAATGAAAACGATAGCAAAAATCGAAAGCGAGATAGGTCGGAATCCATCGGGTACAAACATCAATTGTCATTTGACTCAAAGTCAAATAGAGGTTTGTAAAGCTATCGCGCCATGAATAAATCGGTGTTTCACGGTGTTGTTGATGGCTGAAAAACAATTCTATTAAAATAAGAATCGTGTAAGTAGGAATGGTAACGAGCACCAAACCCAACTCTTTAAAACTCTCCATTATGCCCATTGCATTTCTTTTCCTATTTTCGGTAAAACCAACTCCTTCTTTTCATCGGTAAAAGCCTTTACTGCCGCTTCATGGTCTATTTTAATCATATCAAAAGTATCGTAATGACAACCGATAACCGTGTTGCACTGTATAAAATCAGATGCCATAACCGCATCATGATAGTCCATCGTGAAATTTGAACCGATGGGCAAAATGGCAAAATCCAAAGGTGGACAGGTCAAAGGTATCAACTGCATATCGAGCGTGAGCGCCGTATCACCTGCAAAATAAAAGCATCCCTCTTCTGTTTGAATGACAAAACCGACAGGATTGCCCCCATAAGAGCCATCAGGAAGGCTGCTTGAATGTTGCGCCACGACACATTTCACGATACCAAAATCAAATTCCCAAGAGCCACCTGCATTCATAGGGTGCGTATTAGTAATCCCTTTTTTATTGAGCCATGTATGAATTTCCCAAGCACAAACCACTGTGCAACCTGTGCGTTTGGCAATCGCTTCTGCATCCAGAATATGGTCACTATGCCCATGCGAAATAAACATAAAATCACACGGTATAGCCTCAATATCCACATTGTCAACAAGGGGATTGGCTGAAATAAAAGGGTCAAAAAGCAGGTTTTTATCGGCTATTGAAATACCGAAACAAGAATGTCCGTAATATTTGATGGTCATAAAAGAATGATAAGTTATGAATGATAAATGATGAATCTTAGAAAGGAAGTGATTAAAAATAAATGCCCTATTACTATTAATAATTAATTGATAATCAATTAATTATAGATTCATCATTTATCATTTATCATTTATCATTCCTCAAGATGGCGTAAAGATACCTCTTTTTTTAAAGTTTAGCATTTCGGCTATTGAGTTTTGATTAGTTTTGCATTTTTTTACTGAAACAGGAAAAATGAAAATAGAATTATGGGTTATTGGCAAAACGGATTTTGATTATTTGAAACAAGGCGTCGCTTTATATGAAAAACGATTGAAACATTATGTACCGTTTGAGATGATTGTGCTCAATGATGTGAAAAATCCCCCCCTCCCAAAGGGACTCCTACGGAGCAGTATAGAAGCCCTTAAAATCAAAGAAGGCGAGTTGATTTTAAGTAAAATACAGAAAGACGATTTTTTAATTCTTTTAGATGAAAACGGTACGCAAATGGGTTCTGTAGATTTTGCGCATTTCGTTGAAAAAAAGCAAGTTGAAAGTGTGAAACGCCTCGTTTTTCAAATAGGCGGGGCTTATGGTTTTTCAGAAGCGGTATATCAAAGAGCAAATTTGAAAATGTCGTTTTCAAAAATGACGTTTTCACATCAAATGATACGTTTGTTTTTTGTGGAGCAGTTGTATCGGGCTTTTACGATTGTTAAGGGCGAAAAGTATCATAATGAATAAAAGCCTTTCAACTATCATTGCTTGGAAGGCTTTTTATATTTTTGCTCGTGTTTTCAGAAAAAATTGACTTTCATTGGCTTAACTAATTTTATTAACTCCGTGAAAATTAAAAATAAATTTATAATTTTATTTATAAATTACTGATAATCAATAACTTATAAAATCTTTATTTAAAAATATATTAATGTTGTTGAAAGTCTTTAAGAATATATTTTCATTAACACTGTTAAAAAAAAGGTAGGAACAAAATTTGTAAAGTAAAAATGCGTTTTTTAACCTTAATGTCATCCCACATTAACACGTGGCTTTGCAAAGCAAAGAAGCGTTTTTAATTGAAACCGAATCTTTAAACTATTACTTGTACTAACCATTGTGCAAAACTCACTTCGATTACTGACATGATAAAAAAATTAATTCTACTCTTTTCAAGTATTTTATTTTTCATCACCGACACTGAAGCGCAAACGCCGAGAGACAATGCGTGTGAGGCAGAAGTGTTTTGTAGCACTGTGTCTTTGGATAATTTTGCCGATAAAATCCGATTGCCACTGAAAGCCAAGTATTTATTTCCAAAAGGGTTTTGTGGCGGTAGTGTTGATGGACCCAGTTGGTTTAAATTTATTGCGCAATCACCTACTTTAGATTTGCGTTTCAACTATTCCAATTGTGGCAGTTCGGGCCAAACAGGTTTTCAAGCAGCTATCTTTAGCGCTACCAATTGCAGCGATAGTGCCGCTTTCACCGTGAAATCAAACTGTCTAAATCTGGGTAGCTCTGTAACATCTGGCACTTTAAACGCTACGGGTTTGGTGAATGGGCAAACGTATTATATTTTTATAGATGGTTTGAGTGGTAGCCAATGCGATTATAATATTGATGTGTTGAATGGTACCACTATTCAAACGGTTGGCTTGGCTAATTTAGCAGCGCCTACGGATATTTTTGGACCCAAAGAAATTTGTAATCTTTCTAATAGCGCCGTTTTCTCAGTGCCGAGAAACGCGAGTGCATCGGCTTATAATATTACCGTTGAAATAAATGGTGGTGCGCCGTTGGGTGGGTCGCAACCTGATAGTTTTTACCGTGTTCTCGCCACTTTTACGCCTGTGGGCATTGCAAGAGTGACGGCTAATTACGTTAACAACTGTTCAAGTGGACCCGCAAAAACGATGGATGTTATCATTGGGAATGTCACAACGATTCAATTGCCGCCAATAAACCTCAGTTTTGGGCAAAGCCTTGTGAAATATGATACCACTTTTGATTATGGCCCCACGCCTTTAACAACAACTGCCACGCAAAATGCCTCTTTCGCACGGGAGGATTTGACTTTTGGCAGTTGCGACACGATTTACAATGTGACGATAAATCGTTTGGCACAGGTTGTGGCAGGAAGAGCCTATTTCCTACGCCCCAACGAGTCTATTACTTTGGGAGGCACCACTTATACCGTTACGGCAAGTAATTGTACACCTATTATTACACCCGCCAATGATACCATATATAATGCAGTGCAAACATATACGGTCTCACCTTCTACGTCGGTAACACTGAATTGTAATAGTACAACTATAAGCATTAACAAAACCGACTCTTGTGCTAATACCCGACATTTCAAAACTTATACTTGGAACACTATTGATAATGGTGTTTACAGTGCTTTGGGTCTGGCTGGTCCGATAAATAGTTTCAACTCGGTTGCCTTTGATAGCATTGGCATTATTGTAAAAGATTCGGTGCTGGTGAATGGCAAGCCTGAAGCAGGTTTTAAAGTTTATTTTGATACGCTAAAAGTAAGAATTCAAGGCATAGGTTCGGCAGATGTGCCACCAAGACCGAGTTCAATAAATGGTAGTTTTACAACTTGTCAAAACGATATTGTAACGTACAGATTAACGTCAAGAACACCCTTTGCAACAGGTTATACATGGTCTATACTGAGGGGGGGGGGAACCATTCTTTCAGGGCAAGGCGATACAGCAATTACGGTGAAATGGGGTAGTTTGGTGACACGCGATACCATAAAAGTAGTGGCGACAAACGTTTGTCATACAAGTCCTGCTCGAGATTTGTTTATCAGTATTGGCACATTTGCCAATATTAGTGCAGGAGCAGATGATAATATTTGCGGCTTAACAACATCTTTAAAAGGGGTTAGCAGCGGCAATATTGGCAACTGGACGAATGTGGCAGGCAATCCTTCGATACCCGGTTTTCAAAATTCCACATCCCCTACGACTTCTGTAACTGTGACAACGGCAGGCACTTACAAATTTGCTTGGACTGAAACGAATGGCGGTTGTACCGTAGCAGATACAGTGAGTATTGTTTTCAACTCGATGCCGCAAGTCAGTGGTGGCAGTTTGAAAGACAGTTGTAGTGCAACACGCACCCAAGCTTTTGTCCGATTCAATATCACAGGAGGAACACCACCCTATAATGTGTATAATTCTGTAACAAATGCTATTGCAGGCACGGTATCGGCTGGAGGTTTGTTTCAATCAACAGCATTTACGCCGGGTAATTATTCTTTTCAAATACGGGATTCAAAAAACTGTTCCCCGCCTTTGATTCAAGGCACACAGGCTTGTACCTCATGTAATACGAACGCGGGGGTCATGCAGGCGGGAAATTTCACGATTTGTGAAGGTGACAGTGCCAGAGCCACTTATCTCAATGGTTTCACTTTAGAACCCGATGATACTTTGCAGTTTGTGATGCATACAGGTGACGCTAAAACAGGTATTCTCGTCCGCAGTTTTACGCCAAAGTTTGCATTTCAAACAGGTATGAGTTATGGTACTACTTACTATATTTCAGCCATAGCGGGTAATAGAATAGGCACAAATGTGGATTTGAATGATGGCTGTTTTAGTACAACAACTGCGCGCCTTGTCTCCGTTGTTTTCAATAAAAAACCAACCGCTGTCATGACGGTTGTAGATAGCAACCTATGTTTGGGCAGTTGCGCCAATGTGCGTTTCACACTCACAGGTCAAGCACCCTTTACCATTACAAGTAAAATATCTAATCCAACGACTAAGGATACGGTTATAAATACGAGTTTGACGACCTATAATTTCAGCTACTGCCCGCAAGTTAATACGGCGTTTAGATTGTTTTCAATAAAAGATGCAGGTAGTTGTGTGGATTCTATATCCGTTAATAAAACCGTTAATTTCAGAATTTTCAATCCTGTTAATGCTGGCTTGGATACGGCTTTGACCATCTGTCAAGGTGTGGATACAACGCTCAATTTAGCCACTTTACTGAGGGGGGCTGGTTTGGGTGGCACGTGGTCTGAAATATCGGCAGTGCCTTCAACAGGCGGTGCTTATAATGCTACTGCACGGACATTCCGCACCCGCAATCAAGGGAATAGGGTTTATAAATTCAGCTATGTCGTTGCACCAACGCTCATAAACTCGCCTTGTCGACCCGATACGGCAACAGTTTCAGTCACCATTCAATTTACACCCAAAGCCGATGCAGGCATAGATGATATCATCACTTGCGCAAGACCCATTGTGTTAATTGGGGGTAACACACAATTAGGAACGGGCATTACGCTTCAATGGTCGAGTGTTGGCAACAATTTAGGCGGCAATGCGCCACAGCAAGAAGTTAGTCAAGCGGATTCCTATATCCTAACGGCAAGTGCGGGTGGTTGCTTTTCGCGCGATACCGTTATTATTACTGCCGATACGCTTTCACCGCGCGCTGTCATACTCCCTGTTGTAGATAGTATTACATGCCGCAGAGATACTTTGACGATAAATGGAACACGTTCATCGCCAGCAGGTATTGTCTATTTATGGTCTTATAACGGTGCGCCTTATGACAATAACCCGACGAGTATTGCCCGATTTGGTGGAACTTATATGCTCACCGTAGCAAAATTGACAAATGGTTGTGTTTCAATAGATAGTATTGTTATTAAAGAAAACAGGACATTACCAACTGTTTTTATAGAACCAACGCCAAAACTCAATTGCAAAGATACAGTCATTACTTTGAGTGCCATATCGTCTTCGATGGGCAGTAGTTATCAAATACAATGGAAATCAGCGCAAAGGGGACATTTCAAATCTGATTCTACGACCTACGAGCCAAAAGTGGATAGTGCGGGTATTTATACTTTGATAATTACGGATAGCCGAAATGGCTGCAAAGATTCGCTTCAAAGAACAGTAATTGGCGAGTTTGATGTACCCGTAGCACAGGCTTTTACATTGGATAGTCTGGATTGTTATCATCCTACGGTTAATGTCAGTGCTCGAGGCAGTTCTTTAGGTGTAGGGCTTTCTTATTTGTGGATAGCTAATCCGGGGCTTATTGTCTCGGGTGATAGCACACTCAACGCTGTTGTTTCAGAGCCGGGCATGTATTATTTCATCGCTACAAATGAAAAAACCAACTGTTCAGCGATAGATTCGGTTGAGGTTTATAGAAATGATAATCGTCCAGAAGACATTAGTTTGACGGTCAATAAACCCACTTGCTATGGCGAGCAAAACGGTTCCTTGATTATTAATACCGTTTTAGGAGGTACACCCCCCTATCTTTATTCCCTCGATGGAAAGGTTTACACACCGCGAAAAACGTTCAGTAACTTAACTGCAGGAGCGTACAAACTCTATGTGCAAGATGCCTCGGGTTGTGTGGTGGATACGGCTTTCAATATGGTACAAGACAGACAAATTGGTGTTTCAATCGGTTTGGATACCCTGTTGAAATTAGGAGACAGTATATTGCTCCAAGTGGGCGTCAACATTCCCAATATTAAACGCGTTGTTTGGTCTTCTTACAGCGATTCTACATGCCGCCGAGACTCAACTTGTATGCAACAATGGGTGAGACCTGTACGCCAAACCACTTACAATGTGAAAGTAAGGGACACAAACGGTTGTACGGCTGAAGGCAGCATCAACATCAGGATAGATAAAACCAGACCGATATTCATACCCGATATCTTCTCTCCGAATAATGACGGAACGAACGATATATTCATGATACATGGCAGTAAAGTGATAAAAGTCATAAAACGCTTTCAAGTATTTGACCGTTGGGGCGAGTTGCTTTCCAATTTCATTAACTTTGGCGCAGATAATCCTGCCTTTGGTTGGGATGGCACGGTGAAAGGCAAAGAAGCCTTACCCGGTGTTTATACCTACTATGCTGAAATTGAATATTTGGACGGTCAAATTGATTTGATAAAAGGGGATGTGACTTTACTTAGGTAATGGACAATGACAATGGATAATGGACAATCATTGGTGTTCAAAAGATTTTGTTTAAAATATAACAGATTGATTTTGAATAAGTTACGATGTGTGTCTTATTCGGTTTAGTAAACGGATTTTGATGATTTTT
>JAYUQN010000944.1:0-7120 GCA_043756725.1 Saprospiraceae bacterium | reverse complement strand
ACCACCGCATCAATGTCTTTTCGAGCTAATAATTCCCTAAAATCTGCATGGGATTCTGTGGCTTTATAGCTGGTTTTTTCTTTTTGGTCAGCGTAAAACTTATCGGTTCGCCCAACAAAACGGCTCAATTTGGCTTGACTGACATCGCAAGCAGCCACAATTTGCACTTGATTGGTTTTCAGAAAATTAGTCTGCAACCCCCCACTTTGCTTACCACAGCCGATAAACCCAAAGTTTAGCTTATCGCTTGGGGCTATGAAACCCCGCCCTAAAACGTGTCGGGGTACGATGAAAAAAGTGGAGGCAATAGCGGATTGGGTTAAAAATTCTCTACGATTCATCGTGTTTTTTTTATTTTTATTGATATGATATTTTGATAGCAAAATACAGAGAAAAGTTGAGATTCAAAAAAACTTGAATGATAAAAACCCTAAAATTTAGACAAAATACAGAGGGGATAACAATTATAGTTTTTTAAACACCGATTATTATTGCAATGGTAGCCAATAATGTTGCAATAAAATTTCATCTACTTTCCCTTGATGAATACGCTTATTCCTTGACTGATATTTGAAAGTTGTATCAAATTGGTTTTGAAAAATAAGTAAATCGTCAGAATTCCATACAATTTCTGGCAAAACAGAAATATCAATCAAATCTTGAATCCAACCATTCACTTTGGTGTGCCAATGTGAGCAAGTTTCATTTTGCACATAAGCCACCATAGCACTTTGGGCTAAACCAGCTCCATGATGCCCTCTTTTAAAACGCTCAATTCCACCAAGATTTCCTTCAACGTATTCTCTTTCTCTTGATTTTGGAGGAGTTGGTGTGGGCAATCGTTTCGCTTCCATCACAAAAAAAGCATTATCACTATCTCTTTTTTCTCTGTAGTTTTTAAATTTAATAAAGCCAAAGTCGTCAGTTCGTTCTGATTCTATTTCATCATATTCAGTCAGAATCATAAAAATACTTTTTCTTGTACGCGATTCATCATTTAAGAAAGTAGCTAATTTTCGACTCAATCTTTTTTCTTTAGGAGATACGGGAGGGTATTTTTGTAAATATTCAGGAAATAAAGGTAAACACACATCAAGGAAGGCTATTACTATGTCAATAGCTCTTTTGCTGGTATTCAAATCAGGCTGTCCGATTTTTTGAGAATGTTTTTCGTTTCCGAACATTTCTTAATATTAATATCCCGCTTCAAGAAGGTCTGAAAATACATCATCAGCATCACGAAGGGCGATGGATTTTAACCAATAGCGTAAGGCTTTGGGCTTTAAAAGAAAGACTTTATTTTTTTGATATAATTTTACAATACGAGTAAGGTTAATATTTTGGGTAATCGTAGATTTGACCAAGGTTTTTAAATAATCATCCCCTTTATCATTGAGTTGAATAGGCACTTCCCCCCCCTCCCTATTTTCACCATAATTAAACTCGCAGAGGTAGAGTTGCCCTAAATCTTGAATGTTATTTAGATGAAAACTCTTATCGGGTTCTTCGTAAATAGAATTAAGGGCTGTTGAAAATACCTTTGCAAAAGCATTTAAGTTTGGTTCTTCGGCGTTATTATTGACTTTTGCTTTATCACCTTTTGATAATAATTCAACGTAATATTTTAAGACATCTTCACAAATAATGTTTTCAGCATAAGACAAGTTTAATTCTTCTTTATCTTCGGGATAAGGGAGGTTCATAATGTCTTGAGTAAGAATATGTGTGGCTCTAAGAATAAGATATTTGTTGCTAGTTGCAGTGATTAAAAATCTATTTATAACATTGTTTTGATTAAAAATTTTATAAAATAAATTAAGTGAACTAAAATCATTTTTAGGTGCAGCTATTCCAATTATTGTATTTTTAAAGGTTAAATACTCATTTGAGAGATAATTAGGAATTTTCGCTTTTCCAATATTTTGTTTTAACAGTAAATGTGGTTCATTAAAAATTTTTTCATTTGTTTTTCTATGCAATTTTACAATACCCGAAGTCTTAATTTGTTTTATCCCCATTTCTGTAAAATCATTAGCATCTAAAAAAGGTTTATGACTGACATACTCTGTTGGAGATATATCCTTATTAGTTTCAATATACCCTTCTCCGTATTCCCATTTCATTTGATTAGCAAACTCTTCAATCGTTCTTAGATTTGTAAGTCTTTCAACCAAATATCTTAGTCTGCCTCCTCCTAACAAATCACATTTCCAAACGTGCTTATCAGTCAAAGCATCTATTTGAGAAACATAATGGAAATCATAAGAATCAACTTCAAAAAACAGCTTTTCATCTGTTGCCTTTGTTCTTCTTGCCGTTAAATGTGTTATAGATTGCTTTGGATTATGATTGGATTTTTGAATATAAATAGCTACTGTAGGCACATCAGCTTTTCTAAATAAGTCTAAATTTGTAAAATCTAAAATTTGTAAAACTTGATGACAAGGGAAAAAATCATCTCTAAAAGCTGTTGAATTATTGTATAGCAAAGGGGCTGCGGGCATTATAAGGCAAATTATACCATTATCTTTAACCAAATGCCTAACTTGGTCAAGAAACATTAAGGCAATTTGATTTTGAGGATATATTTTATTTTTAGCTTTTTTTGCTACTTCATCATTAAGATGTAGTATTTCTTGATATTCTTTGGATTTAGTTTTTAATTCAATAAATGGTGGATTTCCTACCACCAAATCCCAATACTCTTTAGGTGCATCATTTAAAAAAGCAAAGAAATTTTGTTGTATAAAATTGGTCTGAAAAGTATCATCAAATTTAAGTTCTGTCCAGATTTCTTTAGGCGTTAATTCATCGCAAAGAGCTAAACAAAGGCTGAAAACGGTTAGACGGACTGCCCCTTCCTTAATATCTACACCATAAATATTATCTTTGATAATTGAAAGCATGACATCAGCCGTAGGATGAATTAATACTCCAGTCTCAACAAATTTCTTATATCGCCATCTTTGAACAAAACGCTTAAAGGCAGAAACGAGGAAAATTCCCGAACCACAGCTTACGTCAATAACTTTGAAATCAGTTTGTTTATAATTACTGAGGGGTATGCAATTACTATCGTCAAGCAAGGTATTGACTAAAAAATCGGGGGTGTAAACAACATCACTGCTGTCACCTAATAATGTTTCATAGACTGAACTAATTAATTCAACAGGAAGGTATTTGAAAGAATATTTACGCCAAAATCGGATTTGAATACCATCTTTATCCGCATCTAAAAAGTTAGCCAGTTCATCTAAATTCTCATTCTTTACTAATGTTTCTTCTTCAAAATCTTTCCATTCAAATATTTTTCCATTGAAATGTTTTCCAAGTTTTTGGAATAATTCGACTATTTTTCCTTGTTTCCGAAGAACACCACATAGGTCGTTCGCACCAAACTCTTTAAAAAAGTCAATAGCAAAAAGCCTATCATCTCCTTCACCACGCTCTTCAAGATATTTAATCAAAATGCTGAAAACCAATAATTTATGCGCTATTTCTTTATCAATTTTTGTATCTTTTAGGAATTTTTTTAAACCATCTATTAAATCTCTATAAGCAGATTTATCAATTGAAAACTTACCTTTTGCAGCTTCTGACTCCCAAAATAAACCATTGTCAAACATTTTTGCAGAATAGGCATTAAGGGCTTCATCGCCTAATTCAAGTGTTTCTAAAGGTTTAGTTGTTATATTATCGCCTAAAATTTGGACAGGTTTACGGCTATCAAAAATAGAAACCGTTGTTTTATTAATAACTATAAAAATGGGAATAAGGCAGCTACTCCATAAATCACGATGAATATTGGCTAAATCATCATTTTGTAATTTTTCATTTGTATTATCATATAAGTAAATTTGAGGAATAGGCGCACGACCATCTGAAAAATAGCGAAAATAAACAGCATTGGCTCTAAATTTTTTCGCTTTTTCAAGTGCAAATATCTCTGTAGGTGTTAAAAAAACGTCTTCTCTTTCTGAAACAAAACGAAGTGAACGAATCCCTTCTAACACTGAGGGGTCGTAATAATCCATTTGACTAAGATTGTCCTTGAATTTTTCACTTACTATAGTCATATATTTGTTCGCAGAGTTTAACGAAATTTTACTTTTAGAGCAATTACAATACCTGAAATTCAAAACACTTTAAAATATATATGTGCAATTAACAATTTGTTTAAATTAAAACAAAAGTATTTATTATTTGTGGATTAGCAAAATATTTTAATAATATTTCAGCTATAAGTTGTTGAATTAAGTATATAGGCTATAAAATTGCATTTTATTATTTTTCTAAGAAGTTTGCATGTTCAACAGTTTCTGCAATAAAACCACTTGATTTTTCGCCCGCATAAAATTATGCCCTTCATATTTTGACCCATAATAAATATCATCATTCAAATAATCTGTCAAAAAACGAAGTGCTTGCATATAGATGAGGAACTTACCTGCATAAAAAAAGTAGTTTTTTTCAGTAGCCGTGAGTTCATCTTTCATTTCATCAAAATAGCCTTGTACGATGGCTTTGTAAAAATCATCTCGGACATTTATTTTACTGAAATCCTGTTCCTCCTCGCTCACAGGCGAGAGGTAGGTGCGCATCATATCGCCCACGTCGCTAATAAAATACCCTTGCATGACGGTATCCAAGTCAATCACACAAAGCCCGTTGTCATTTGAGTCAAATAAAACATTGCTGATTTTGGTATCGTGGTGCGTCACTCTTATTTTAAAATCGGGGTTGTTTTGAATAGCTTTGTACTCTTTGACTATATCAACGTATTGCAATAAGGTTTTTATCAAATCGGTTGATTCCGCTATCCGCTGTGGATTACCCTTTTTCCCCGAAGGGGTTCCTACGGAAAAAGCGGTTAAAAACTGTTTGTAGCGCAAGTTAATATCGTGAAAATGGGGAATGGTTGTTTTTATTTTACTCAAATCTGTGCCCGCTAAAAGGCAGGTAAATTTGCCAAATTGCGCTGCTGCTTGATAAGCCTGCTCAGGCGTTTCCACCACATCTTTTGAATGCGAATTGAGCATAAAAGGGAACATTCTGAAATAGCCCAAGTCTTTTTCATACAGCATTTGCCCCCCCTCCCTATTTTGGCAAGGAGAAATGAAAATATATTCAGGATGATGATTTTTCAAATGCGTTGCTATTGCGCTGATATTGTTGGCAATATTGCTCGGCTTTTTAAAAACGGCGTTGTTAATTTTTTGTAAAATATAGTCTGTACCGTTTGCTGAAACTTTCCATGTGTGGTTGATGAGACCGCTGCCGAAGGGTTCTATGCTGCAAGAAGCGGCGGTTAAGCCGTAGGCTTTTAAAATGGGTTCTAACATAGGTTGGTTTATTTGATTTTTTTAACTTGAATTAGGATTTAAAGGATTACAAGGATTTAACAGGATTTTGGATGTTGACAGCCCCCGACCCCAGAGGGGAGTTAGCATCATATCTCCCCTCTGGGGTCGGGGTAAACCCACATTGAACCGCCCGAAAAATAAGCGGGAGGGGAGTTAGCATCATATCTCCCCTCTGGGGTCGGGGGCTGTCAACATCCAAAATCCTATTAAATCCTTCCAATCCTAAAAATCCTAATTCAAGTTAAAAAAACTACAGTTAATAATCATCATTCAAAGCAAAAACAGGCTTCCGATACATCCACTGCCCGCTTGTAAAATCGGGAAAAGCCACTGTTTCATTGCCCAATTCAATAGATTGCTCGCTCAAAGGCGTGATGGCACTCCATGCAGCGGCATCATAAACGTCCATTTGGGTAGGCGTTTTACGCTTGGCAGATTCGATGAAAGTATGCACTACGAAAAAGTCCATACCGCCATGACCTGCCCCTTCGGCGTCGCTGCCATATTTTTTCCAAAGCGGATGGTCATATTTATCAAGCCATGCTTTTTGGTCTTCCCACTGGTGCGATTTTGCGGTTTTACCTTCAATATATAAACTTTTATTGACATCCATCCATATCCCTTCCGTCCCTTGCACTCTAAAACCGAGCGAATAAGGGCGTGGCAAATTGGTATCATGCTGCAATAAAACCGTTTCACCATTGGCACAGCTAATAGATGTCGTTACAACATCGCCTAATTTGAAATTCACTTTAGCATTAGGATGGTTTTCACCCCCTTTTTTCACAATATGGTTGTGCAATCCCCTCGATTTTGTTGAAAAAGAACTCAAATTCATGAAACGATTGCCCCGATTGATATTGACGTAATGGGCAACGGGTCCGATGCCATGCGTGGGGTACAAATCGCCATTGCGATGTACAGAATGGTTGGTACGCCAACGGGCTTCGTGCCAACCTTTTTCACCAAACTCAACGCCTTTGCCGTAAGCACTGATACCGTCATTGAATTTTACTTCCCGTAGGTCGTGCTGATAACCGCCTTGTAAGTGAACAATTTCACCAAACATGCCTTGACGCACCATGTTTAAAACCGCCATCACATCACGACGATAACACACATTTTCCAACATCATCACATGCGCTTTATGTTTTTCAGCAGCATGCACAACATCCCAATGGTCTTGCAAAGTGATGCCAATGCACACATCACTACCCACGTATTTGATACCCGACTCAACAGATTCGATAATCATCGGCTTGTGCCATTCCCACGGTGTGGCGATAATTACGGCTTCTATGCCTTTTTTATCCAACATTTTACGCCACGCATAAGGGTCACCTGTGTATATTTCAGGCATTGTTTTACCGCTTTTTGTGATGATATCCTTCGCCATTTTGAGCATACGCTCGTCAATATCACATATAGCAACGACATCTACATCTTTTCGGCGCAGCACAAGGTCAAGGTGATTTTGTCCCCGCAAACCAACGCCTATGATGCCGACTTTTAGTTTTTCCTCTGTATTAGAGGTAAAAAGGTTTTTTCCATTGGAATCCCTTGGGACAGTTGGTAAAGCGGCAAGAGAAACAGCCGCCATACTGCTGGTTTTGATGAACTCTTTTCTATTCATTTTTTTTGATTTTATTCGATGATTGTTTTATAACTTGAATTAGGATTTTTAGGATTATAAGGATTTAATAGGATTTTAGATGTTGACAATGCGCATTGTCAACATCTAAAATCCTATTAAATCC
>JAYUQN010000943.1:0-2690 GCA_043756725.1 Saprospiraceae bacterium | reverse complement strand
GATGTGCAGTTTCGCCCATACTTTTTCGGAGAAAGGTATATTTTAGAGGTAAAATAAAAATGCCTTGATTGTTTCAGCAATCAAGGCTTTAAAGCTACCTTTCAGTAGGCTTTATCCGTTGTACAAAAAGTGATACAAAGTTATAAGGTTGTTTGTGAAAAAACAAGCCGAATAAAACACGTTTTTTAAACGTATAAATAATGTTTTGCTAAAAATAAACCAAACCAAACCAAACCAAACCAAACCAAACAGATGCTAAACCTCATTCAAAATCCCGAAGATATTTCCCTCAACGAACGAGAAGACATCCGTCTTATGATAGGCAATCCACCGTCTTGGTTGCTCAATTTTGGTATTTCAGCCGTGGCTTGGGTTGTTATGATACTTCTTGCTTTGAGTTATTTCATCAAATACCCCGATGTGGTCACTGCCAAAGTGATTTTAACCACAGAAAACCCGCCAATCCGCATCCTCGCTAAAACGGGCGGCAGGGTATCTCATATTTTAATCAAAAACAATGAAACGGTGCAAGCCGAGCAACTTTTAGCCGTCATGGAAAATACGGCAGATTGGCAAGATGTGCTAAAATTAGAAACACAACTCAGTCCCCCCAACCCCCTGAAGGGGGAGTTACATTCTGCGAGACTAAAACTCGGCAGCCTGCAAAACAGCTATTCCACCTATACCCAAAATTTGAAAGATTATCAGTATTTCTTAAATCAAAACGGTGTTTTAGATAAAATAAATCATTTGGCAGGGCAAATAGAATCGCTTAAACAATTGAATAACAATCTGTTGCGTCAAAAAGATATTCACATAAGAGAGTTTGCGCTGTCTGAAAAAGAATTAGCACGCCAAAAACAGTTAAATACTGAGGGGGTCATTTCAGACAGCGAATTTGAAAAATTCAGTGTCGCTTATCTTCAACAAAAGCGACAAATAGAAGCCAACGAAGTCGGTTTTATCAACAATGAAATGCAAATAAAACAAAACGAAGCTCAAATAACGGACTTAAAACAAGGGAAGAATGACAATCAAAACGCCAAAGAACTTATTGTGTTAGAAGATAGTCGACGACTAAAAAGTGCGATTGAAGAATGGAAACAAACTTTTCTTATCCATGCTCCCATATCAGGTATGGTTTCTATGTCAAAAATATGGAGCCCACAGCAAGCGATAAGTGGAGGGGAGGAGGTATTTGCTATTGTTCCATTAGAAAGCAAAAAGACGATAGCCAAAGCTATTTTACCAATTGCCAATTCAGGGAAAGTGAAACTCGGTTTGAAATCCAATATTCGCTTAGAGGGTTTCCCCTATCAACAATATGGCATATTGGAAGGCACCGTACAAAATATTTCACTCTTACCGCAAGCAGGCAAAGACGGTGATAATTATCTCCTCGAACTGACCGTAAACGATTCATTGACAACTACTTATGGTAAAAAACTGATATTGAAACAAGAGATGCAAGGCACCTCCAATATCATTACGGAAGATAGGCGGGTGATAGCGCGCCTATTTGATAGGTTACAGGATTTGATGAAAAATAGAGGGTAGTCAAGTTTTTGTCTTGACATTTATAACTTATACATTTGGTTGACAAATACTGATGCATAAAACAATACTGAACTTTTGAATGGTAGGTTTATGCATTCAAATTACAGCAAAGCCGCCCCAAACACCCCAGCCGAATCTCCCAATTTAGGTTTCAAAAACAAAGTATTCAATTGTGGATTGAAGACATGTTTAGTCGCTTCAGCTACCCCCTCAGTATAAAGGCATTCAAGGTTGCCTACGCCGCCACCGAGCACTATGGCATCTGGGTCGAGCACATTGATAATAGTGGCAATAGCTCTACCAAAGTAGCGAATCAAGCGGGCTTTGGTCATTTTAGCCGCTTCGTCGGTTTCAATGCGGTTGAAAATCTCCTTCAATTTCATGTCTTTGTTAGTTAGAGATTTGTAATATTTCTCTAATGCAGGTCCTGAAATGACGGTTTCTACACAGCCCGTAAGTCCACAATAGCATTTGCCACCCGAGGCATCGAGAAAATTATGTCCCCATTCGCCACCTATGCCATGTCGTCCGTTGAGCACTTTATGATTTACGACCACGCCGCCACCGACGCCCGTTCCCATAATGACGCCAAACACGATTTCGGCATTGGGTAGCACATCTTTTACTGCCCCAATATTGGCTTCGGCTATGGCAAAACAATTGGCATCGTTTGCCATACGCACTTCAATACCGATTTTATTAGCCAAATCCGCTTTGAAAGGCATGCCATTTAGACACGTTGTGTTGGCATTTTTATGGATACCCGTAGTTGAATCGTAGCTGCCGGGTGTGCCAATGCCTATGCACTCTGCTTTGATGCCCGTTTCCTTCTCAAGCATTTTGAGCAATTTTGCGATTTGAGCGATGATGTGTTCATAGCCCTTTTCCTTTTCAGTAGGCAAGCGCAAACGTGCCAATACTGAGGGGTCTTCTTTGCTGTTGATAACAACGCCTTCTATTTTAGTACCGCCGAGGTCGAAGCCGAATAATGCCATTTTATTTATGGGTAATGGGTAATTGTTAATAGGTAATTTTATACATGAAACGGGGTAAAATCCCGAAAAGCGAAGACGTTGCAGTGCAACGTCTCTACGTCATTTCACATTACATTTTTAGGTATTTTGCCTATGTAG
>JAYUQN010000942.1:0-2690 GCA_043756725.1 Saprospiraceae bacterium | reverse complement strand
ATTTTCTGTGACACTCTCTCTGTTTTAGCCTTCGCTAAAACGCCACCCGTTAGGTGGTGTGGTGCTCTACGTTGTCCGGACTTTCCTCATTTCCGATAGAATCGGAACCGCGATAGATCAGTGAGCAGGGCGCAAAGATAGTTTTTTTTCAATAAAAGGAGAGGGTAAATTTGACCTTTATTTTTACAGAATTGCAAAATACTGAGGGGGTAAATCGAAGTTGCTATTTTCATATTTCAATAAAATAAATAAAAAAATATGTGTATATTGTTGATTTTAAGTTAATTAAAACGGGAAGTTCCATATTTTTTCTAATTTTGTGTTTTAAAATGTTAGAGAGAGCGATTTTTTTTGAACGTAGTCAATTATTTTTCTCATATTTGTAAAATTGTTCATAGAACAAGTCACTACTCGAAACATTAACAACAAATTAAGAAGCATCTTATGATTTTAAATCGGCGACAATTATGGATTTTGTGGATAGGCTTGGGGCTGTTTATAATGGCTTTTGTGTGGCATGCCTATTTTTCGGGTGACCAAAACTTGATGCGGTATAAAGCCACTATTGAAGAACATTTGCATAATGTAGAGGCTAAGGCAGATATAGTTTTGGAAGACAGCGAGTTTATAGACAATGTTTTGAAAGAAAAATATGCCAACCCTAATTTCAAAAAAGACTTTGAAAAAGTCGAAAAGTTGAACACTGAGGCTTTCAATTTTTGCATATTCAATAGAGGCAAACTTTTTTTTTGGACACAGCATGACGTTATTCCACTTGAATCTGATTGTTCAGATACCGTGCCCCATAAAACATTTTCAAAGTTTGTTACAATCAAAGAATCACAATTTGAATTACGCTACCGCAATTATTACGATAGCAATAGGGGAAAAACGATTGTAGCAACACTCATTCCCCTAAAAAAAACCTACCCGACTTTTGAAGGTAAATATTTGAAAAATCATTTTACTGCTTCTCGGTTTATTCCTACTAATGTTACACTTTCAGAAATAAAACAAAAACAAGACATACGGACATTAGAGGGCAATTTTCTTTGCTATATCAATAGCTTAGATACTGACAGCGATTTTATTCACGATTTAGGAATGTCAAGTCTTTTGATATTGGGGTTCTTTTTTCTGGGTGTGGTAGGCGACCGAATAGCGAAGCAGATGATGCAACAGTACAGTTCACCTGTCATTGGTGCCTTATTTTTTATTTCTGTTATGGTTTTGTTGCGCTTGTGTATTTTTTGGGTGCAGAATAGCAGCTTATTGCCTTTTTTAATGGCAGATACCAGTGATTTTCATACCGCTATTTTCGTTAAATCGCTGCCGGAGTTGGTGATAGCGACAAGTTTTTTATTCTGGTTTTCGGTATTTTTTAATAAAGAGTTTAAAATGCCCGATTATAAAGACTTAAATTTGTGGTTGCGGTGGACGCTTGCTGCTGCTTTTTACTGTATTATTGTCTTACTTATCATACTTTGCATTGGCGTTTTCAACGATTTGGTGACGAATTGGGACAACCTTTTGGCATTTGATAATTTATCAGATTTTAAGATTCAGAGCTTATTTGCTTTATTGGTTGTGGGTATTATGATGTTTTCGATTTTTTTGATTACTCATAAATTGGTTATAGCTATCAATGAGTTGGATTTGACAAACCTCCAACACTTTTTTGCTATTGATATTTCTGTCGGTTTGGGTTTAATAATGTTTGAAAATTATGACTTGCATTTGCCCTCCTGGATGTATATTCTTTTTATATTCATTTATATTTTCATATTTCAACATTTTATTCGGTACAAAACACCCGGGTTGATTTGGCTTGTTCAATGGGTTTTGGCATTTTCTGCCATTCAAGCGTTTTTTATTGCGCGTTTTAATGATCAAAAAGATGATAAAATCATAAAAGACTATGCTGTAAACTTAGCAAGAGAACGGGATACGCTTGCGGAAAGACATATTCAGTTTCTATCAGACACGATAGCAAATGACCCTATGATTAAGACTTTCACTACTTTTCCCATAAGGTTGGATATAGACCCTCAAAAGGTTTCTAATAAAATTATCGAGCATTTCAATAGCAATGATTACCTCAGCAACCAATACGGCTTTCGATTTTTGAGCTTTTATCAAAACAATGTTGCGTTGGTGCCAGAAGACTCCCTCAACCTCTACTCTTGGGGTAAGCAATATGAAAAAGGCTATGTTTTTGATAGAAAAAGCCCCAATGTGCGTTTTTGGACGGACAAAAAAGGAGGACTTGCCTACCTTTCTCTTGTGAAAGTGCCTGTCATGCCTGACAATCCGATACTAATCGGTATGGAGTTTAAGCGAGAAGATAAGCGAATGAGTCGAGTGTTTACGGAGCTTTTGGTCAATAAGCACTATAAAGCCATGTCCCACCTTAACGAGTATAGTTATGCTATTTATAAAAATGGCTCGTGTACGGAACAAAATATTGTTGGGATATATCCCAAATTTATTACAGTTTCGAAAGAGCCGCCTCGTGGAGAAATAAGGGATACCGTGATCGGCAATCGGAATGAGTTGGTATACCACAATATGGATGGGGTTATTGTCAAAATTGGAAAAGAGCGTTCCATCACCTCACAAGTATTTTCGTTGTGGATGTTCATTATTCTTGTTCTGTTTTTATCCCTGTTTTTGTTGGCATTGACCAACCA
>JAYUQN010000941.1:0-2693 GCA_043756725.1 Saprospiraceae bacterium | reverse complement strand
GAGTGCTTCTTCCACTTCTTTACCGATAACGTGTTCGCCAAATGCTGAAATGAAATGTTTTATACGCCCTGTTACGACAAGCCGATAAGGATTTTTAGCGACAAACTCTACGGTGTCGCCAATATTATAACCCCATAAACCTGCATTGTTGTTGATAATTAAGGCATAATTGACGCCTAATTCTATATCTCTTAGGCTCACACGAGTTGGGTTTGTATTAAAAATTTCATTGGCAGGCACAAACTCGAAGAAAATACCTGAATCGACATTCAGCCACAAACCGCGTTCTTTTTGATTGTCTTGAAACGCTATAAACCCTTCGCTGGCGGGATATGTTTCAACGCCATCTATGCGTTGCCCTATCAATTCTTCCAATTTAGCTCGATAAGGTTCAAAATTGACACCACCATATACATATACAGAGAAGTTTGGAAAAATCTCTTTCACCGTTTTTTTACCTGAAACCTCTAAAAGCCGTTCATAATACATCTGCACCCAGGGTGGAATGCCCGAAATGAGGCGCATATCGGCATTGAGCGTTTCAGCCACCACCGCTTCTAATTTGTCTTCCCATTCATCTATGCAATTGGTATCATAAGTGGGCATTTGACTCATGCGCAACCAGCGGGGAACCATGTGGTTTGAAATACCCGAAAGCCGCCCTACTTTTATCCCATTTATTTCATCCAACTCGGGGCTGCCTGATAAAAAAATTTGCTTGCCGTCGAGCCATGCGCCATTGCCTGTGTGAGCTATATAATTAAAAAGCGCATTACGAGCTGTTCCAAAATGATTGGGAATACTGTCTTTTGTGATAGGAATATATTTTACGCCCGAAGTGGTTCCGCTTGTTTTAGCAAAATAAGCAGGTTTGCCTTGCCAAAGTACATCAGCCTCGCCGTTTTTAACACGCTCGATGTAAGTTTTCAAGCCTTCATAATCGCGTAGCGGCACTTGGGCAGTAAAATCTTGGTACGATTTAATATTTTTAAAATTATGGTCTCTACCAAAAGCAGTGTTACCCCCCCTCAGTATAATATGCTTAAAAACGGCTTCTTGTGCGTCCACAGCAGCATCGTTTTGAGAAAGGTGTTCAATGCGGCGCGCAATGCGTCTGGCAAAAGGTTTTATGAGTGCAGATTTCCAAGCCATAATACATGGGTAATGGGTAATAGGTAATGGGTAATAGGTAATAGGTAATGGGTAATGGGTAATGGGTAATGGGTAATGGGCAATGGGTAATGGGCAATGGGTAATGGGTAATGGGCAATGGGTAATAAGGAATAGGTGACGATTAATAGAATTTGCGAATACTTAGTAACCATTGCCCATTACCCATTGCCCATTGCCCATTGCCCATTACCCATTACCCATTACCCATTACCCATTGCCCATTACCCATTACTCATGTTTATCTTAATCTATTAGCAGAGCGAACCAAATTTTCATCTTTTTTGATAGCGCGAAAGGCTAAAACGCTAAAAATGATGGCTAAAAAGGGTAGTGAAAGTCCAATAGGATTTAATATGAGGGCGTCATCTGTGACCTCACTGTTGTTTACAGCGTCTAAACCATTTTTTATCAACCACCCCGTAACAATAAGTCCAATAATTGAAACACCTAATAAACCCTTGATTAGCGTCATTTGTAAAGAACGATTTTTAAATAAAAACAAACATAAGAGAGAAACAGCAGCCACGATAGCGGTTATAGCCATTAAACCCATATTATCAAAAACATTGAGCAAACTATCTTTTGCTATGTCAATCGTATTAGGGGCATTTTGAAAACTGCCAATACTGACCAGTCCCGATAAAGTCGGCAAGGCAGATAAAAATTCGGAACCAGAAGCCAAAGAAGCTAAAAAGAGGAAAATAGTTTGAATACGTTGAATCATAATTTGATATTTTTTTTGTAATTACTTAGCCGTATGATGGACTTCAGTCCGTCCCGATTTCCTCGGGATGTGCCATAAATATCTTAGTAATTGTGATAATTTTATTTAAAAAATAGCACACACTGTATTTCTATGAGATTTAAACATTGACGGACTGAAGTCTGTCATACGGTTAAGTTCTTACTTTTTTTCAATGAAAGTTAGTTCTATTTTTTTGCAAAAATAGGCGTAGCAAATGCGGTTTTCAAATTTTTTATCGGTTGTTTTAGAAGAATTTTATTTCATACTACTATTTTTCAAATAAAAAGCACGAAATTTGGTGTTAGAAAAGCCCAAGTCCTTTTGACATAACAAAACAGCGTATTAATTCTTATTTTTTTATTGAAAAAAACGGATGTCTGAAATACCGATTTATAAAAAAACTGACGGAAATAGGCTTAAAAACATAGCCAAGAAGCAAGAGACAAAAGAAAAGATTCTTGAACTTATTGCCCAAAATACAGCTTTTGAACAGCAAAACGACCTTACCGCTGCGCTCAATTGCCTGAACGAAGCGTGGCATCTTTTTCAATCTTCTTCGATTGAAAAAAGTGACGAGTTGCAAGCGGCACTCCTTTTTCACCTTTCTCATATTTACCTTAAAAGACAAGACTATAAAAAATTAGGCGAACTCAGCGAACCCCTTTTGGAATTGAGTTGGCGTTTGAATGACCCTGAAAAAGAAGTGTCGGCACTTGCCAATTTGGCGGTTGTAAAAAGTATAGAATCGGATTATAAAACAGCTATGCCTTTGCTG
>JAYUQN010000940.1:0-7143 GCA_043756725.1 Saprospiraceae bacterium | reverse complement strand
TCTCAAGTTTAGGCAAATTTGACCACAACTAAGACGTTGCAGTGCAACGTCTCTACGTAAACCTCGGGTATAAATCCTTAGCTTAATGGCATTGGACTTTAGTCCTGTCCGTGCCACGATATATATAAAAAAAAGCCATAAGGTTATAACAACCTTATGGCTTTGTGTTTTATTTTAATTAAAATTTATTCCTTACCATTAGAATCTGCTTTTGCTCCTTTTTTCTCCTTGTGTTTTCCCTTTCCATGTGCTTTGCGTTGCGCTTTAGCTTCTGACCATTTAGCATATTGGTCGGCAGACAGTAAGGCTTTCACGTCTGCTTCGTGTGCCGCATACATGTCTTTTACTTGAGCCTTTTTTTGCTCTTTTGTCAAAGCCTTATCGGTTCTGATGGCTTGCATTTTACCTTTGAAGCTGCCTTTAATTTCTTTCATCTTAACCTTTTGGTCAGCAGATAAATTAAGGTCTTTAGCCATTTGGCTGTGGTCTTTGCCTCTACCTTTTTTTACGTCGGCAGTAGGTGCAGGTTGTGCGTTCGTTTGAGCTATTGCCATAGCTGTGAAAGCAAAAAATACGGTGAACAATAAAACAATCTTTTTCATAATTAGCATACTTTTTTAAAATGTAAAATTCTTTTTACAATTGCCGTTTTAAATCGGACATTACTAAGACTTTCAAATAGTTAGGGCGTTTAATGGCTTTTAGGGGTTTAAGGAAGTTTTAACGTTTTAGATAAAAAATTTTAACTTTGGTCGTTCTTTATTTTTCATTCACAATAATTTAAAAACATGACCACACGCAGACGTTTTTTACAAAATATGACCCTCACTTGCCAATTATACTTTCTCACCTATTTTTATAAATTTTACAAAATAAAGAATACATATTTAAAAATAAATTATAATTTTACATTATATTTATAATACCTTATTTTAGGTACAATAAAAATACAAAAATTAATTCATTTCTTGAACACATTAAGCACAAATCATGAAAAAATTAACCGCACAGGCAGAGCTTGCCAATCGGGTTGTATCGCAAGGGCGCGAATTGGGTATGGGGCACCTTAAAGTGCAAGAAGTATTGGAAAAAGGAAAATCCATCCTTGTTAACAACAAAAAATTAGTCAGTTTTTCAAATTGTGGATACTTGGGTTTGGAGTTTCATCCTCAATTGATTGAAGCGGCTAAAGAAGCCACAGACCGCTATGGTACACATTTTTCTTCCTCCCGCTCTTTTCTCGAACTCAGCATTTTTGGAGAATTGGAATCTCTTTTAAGCGACATTTTTGGCAAACCCACCCTCTATGCCCAATCAACAACTTTGGGGCATATTGCGGTTATCCCTACTATCATTGACTCAGGGGATGCCCTTATTTTAGACCACCGCGCGCACAACAGCATCAGCAACGCCGCCAGTATGGTGAAAGCACGGGGCACTTATGTGGAAGTGGTACGGCATAACAATATGGAAATGCTGGAATCGCGCATTCAAAAATTGCACGACAAATATGACCGAGTGTGGTATATGGCTGACGGTGTTTATTCCATGTTGGGCGATACGGCTCCTGTGAGTCAATTACATGAATTAATGGATAAGTATGAAAAATTTCACGTTTATTATGATGATGCACATGGCATGAGTTGGACGGGTTTGCATGGCTCTGGATATGTTTTAAACAGAACACCCTACCATAAAAAAATGGTGTTGATTACCTCACTTGGCAAGGGATTTGGCACTTTGGGCAGTGCTTTGGTGCTACCTGATAAGGAAACGCATACGTTGGTACGGAATATCGGCGCCACTTTGATGTTTAGTATCCAACCCCAACCTTCTACCGTTGCCGCTTCGATAGCCTCTGCAAAATTGCATTTGAGTAATGAGATTGAAGAACAACAGAATAAAATCAGAGCCAATATTGCCTATTTTAATTTGACGGCACAAGCACGGCGTTTGCCCTTAGCCAGTCAAGAAAATACCCCTATTTTTTACATGGGCGTCGGGTCACCCGAAGCAGCGTTTGCTATCAGTCGAAAAGTGATTGACAGCGGTTTCTATATCAATTCAGTGGTTTATCCTGCTGTGCCGCATAAAAATACGGGGTTGCGCATTACCGTTACAGCAAATCATACGTATGCGGATATATTTGAATTGCTCAATTGTATAGCCGAAGAGTTTTATGTGATGGAGCGTAAAAAGACGATTGATAGAGCGGAAATAGTGCGGGCTTTTGAGGGAGCGCGGTAAGTTAGAAAGGGTAGAATAGTTAACAGGTTTTTATAGATAGTTGGCTGATTTTTATTTTTAAAAAATTAAAAATCAGTCAACTATCTATAAAAATCTGTTAACTAAACCGTTTGTATAAAAAAAATAGTTACTTTGTTTAATCCACCCCAATCCTCGAACCATGGGGTATAGTTGCGCCTTTTTTCACAACCACAATACCATCCACGATGCAATAAGAATCTGTTTCAATATTGGCTAAGCCTGCACTGCCTTTAATGATGACATCATCGCCTACCCGACAGTTTTTATCGAGAATAGCTTGCTCAATATGGCAATTTTTACCGACACCTACGTGGACTTGGTCTTTTTTCATCAGTAGTTTCAAATGCTCGTAGTAGTCAGCGCCCATCATAATGGTGTTGCGCATCACCGTTTTTTCACCAATTCGACTACGAATACCAATAAGGGAACGTTCTATGCTTTTAGCATGAAGAATAGCCCCTTCGGCAACCACAGCTTTTCTGAAAACGGTACCAAAAATTTTAGAAGGCGGCAACATACGGGCGCGGGTAAAAACGCCTTGTTCAACGTCATAAAGGTCAAATTTCGGGATATTATCGGTCAATTCAAGATTGGCTTCAAAGAAAGAGGCGATGTTTCCAATATCTGTCCAATAGCCATTGTATTGATAACTGGCTACTTTTTTACCTGATTTGATGGCAGTAGGTATAATTTCTTTACCAAAATCTGTGGCATCGGGTTGAGCATCCAACAAATCTGCTAAGGTCTTTTTGTCGAAAATATAGATACCCATGCTGGCAAGATAGTTATTACCTTTCTTTTTATCGGCAGCCGAAACGGGTGAAACCCAATCTGCAAGCACATCTGCTTTAGGCTTTTCTGTGAAACTTTCAATCATGCCTTTTTTATCCACTTTCATGATGCCAAAACTTGTTGCATCGTGGGCATTAACAGGAATGGTGGCAATGCTCAAAGCGGCTCCTTTAGCGATGTGTTCTTTTGCCATAGCGAGAAAATCCATCTGATACAATTGGTCACCTGAAAGAACGAGGATATAATCGTAATCGTGGGGTGCTAAATGCCTCAATGATTGGCGCACAGCATCGGCAGTGCCTTGAAACCAACCGGGATTGTCGGGCGTTTGCTCTGCCGCCAAAATATCAACAAATCCTCCTCTGAAATGGTCGAAGGAGTAGGTATTTTTAATGTGTTGATTGAGAGAAGCCGAATTAAACTGCGTGAGGACAAAAATGCGACGCACACCGCTATTGATACAATTTGAAATAGGAATATCAATAAGGCGATATTTACCGGCTATAGGAACAGCCGGTTTAGAGCGATCTTTAGTGAGCGGATACAAACGGGAGCCTTGCCCACCGCCCAATATTAGGCTCACCATTTTGATGGTTTTTTCCATGGTTTTTATCGTTAATGAATTAAAAAATTGGTTTTTTACCCCCCCCTTTCCGTAGGAACTCCTACGGAGCAGTATTTGGGTAATTTTAGAATGATTTTTTCTGTGAAACTGTAAAATAGATATGAATCCTAAACAGAAGTCAAATATAGATTTTCAGATGTGAATTAAAAGTTTTTGAGCAAATTATTTATTGTTTTTTGAAAAAAAACAAAAAAAAAGCAGCGAAGGATTGTGCCGCCGAATGAAGTTTTGTTTATCTGTTTGGGATATACATTCGTTGGATTTGTCCTCGCCGCAACAAGATTAATTCACAATAAAAAATTACATTTTACAGAACAAAAATTTTGCCAATAATTATTATACATTTTAAAATGTTTAAAATATTGATATTAAATCAATTACAGCGTTTTTGCTATTTGTTTATAGATGTCCATATAGGTTTTAGCCGATTTCTGCCAAGTGTTATCAATGGTCATAATATACTTCTGCAATGTTTTAAATGAAGCAGGCGTATCCCAATATAAGCGCATAGCACGGATAAGGGCAAGCATCAAATCATCTGCGTTGAACTTGGTGAAACAGATACCCGAACCTTTTTTTGGCTCACCCACATCAATGACAGTATCTCGCAAACCACCGATGCTACGCACAATCGGCACTGTGCCATAGCGCAAAGCATACATTTGATTTAAACCGCATGGCTCTACACGACTTGGCATGAGTAGAAAATCGCTACCTGCATAGAGTTGATGCGCCATGCCTTCATTGTATTCGAGCGCAACACCCATATTGTCTTTAAATTGAAACGACAAGCGTCGGAAAGCTTCTGATACTGAGGGGTCGCCTGTGCCCAATATGACAAAGGTAGCTGCGCCGCCTTGATATAAAAAACGACTAATCACTTCGGGCAACAAGTCTGCCCCTTTTTCACCGACAATGCGCCCAATGAAAGTCAAAAGCGGCAAATCACTTCGGATGCCAAATTTTTCACAAATCGCTTGTTTGTTCTCATTTTTGAAGGTTTCAACGTCTTTATTTAAAGGTATAGAGAGCAAAGGGTCAGTTGCAGGATTCCAAACTTCGGCATCAATACCGTTTAAAATGCCCAAACTTTTCTCGCGTTCGTTGTTCATCAACCATTCCAAGCCGCCAGAGTTGTTGCGCAATTCATCCATATAGCCGGGTGAAACGGTTGTGAAACGCCAACAGCTTTTGATGGCGCAAGCCATAGGATTTATATACCCCCCCCAATCTAACAAACCTGCTGCTTCAATGTCAAAAAGTGGCATTTCTTGCGTTTTTTGCCAACTAAACATGCCTTGATATTCGCCATTGTGGATTGTAAAAACGGTTGGAATATCTTCCAACAAGTTGTATTCTGGGCAGTGTTTTACCATAAAAGGTATCAAACCTGTGTGATAATCGTGGCAATGCAATACTTTTGGTTTTTCATTCAAGCCCATTACCCAATGAATAACGGCTTGTTGAAAAGCGAGCCACCGCTCCACATCATCGCGAAAACCTGTTCCGTTTTCATCGGTGTAAATATTAGGACGTTCAAAATATTGAGGACAATTGACAACATATATTTTGAAACCTAAATCAGTATTCAAACATTCCTCAATCGTATATTGCGCATGGTGTACGCCCAAACGCACACTACCGCGCATGATTTCACTGTATAATTGATTATTCAACCATTTTGTATTGTGCTTAGGCATAATGACAGCCGTTTCAACACCTGAGTTGTTGAGGTATTTGGGTAGCGCACCGACAACATCGCCCAAACCGCCTGCTTTTGCCGCAGGGTAACACTCGGCACTGATATGTAGAATTTTGATTGGAGGCATCTTATTTTAGTATAAAAAATATTCCTATATAAATATAATAATTTTTAATAATTTCAGCAAAAGTAAGATTTCTTAGTAAGTTTCAAATAGTAAAATTTTATTTTTTTCAAACAAATGACAATTAGGTTTAAGAACCGTTAAATGCTTGCCACACGCATCTTACGAACCGTTATATTCCCCCATACAATGCCTTGCACATAAGGTTCGGTTTTTAAATACTCATAAAAAGCCGTTTCTGTTTCAAATTGAAGTATCATTGTTGAGCCAATCATTTTATCGGCATCGTCCAATAAGGCTCCCCCCACAATGTAATGACCATTTTCTTTCAATTTTTTAACGCCCTCAAAGTGATTTGGGCGAACAGCCATGCGGCGATTGAGCGCATCGGCATCGGTGTAATCTAAAGCGTAGATATTAAATTGTATCATCATAAAATAGATTTTTCAAGTATATAATCAAGTTTTACATTTTGTTCTATCATTTCAATAGCCCGTTTCACTTTCCACGGCGTTTGTTGATTAATTTTCACTTCAATTCGCGCAATTTTTACGACAGCACCATACGTTTCAAGCATCGTATGTATGAGAGGAATACGGTGTTTTATCACAAAATCAATGGTACTTTGGCTCAAAATGCCGTAACCCGTTGCAATAATTCCTGAAAAAGGCGGTTTTTCCATTTTCAAAGATTCCATCACGGTCAGCGTATCTTCAATGGCTAATTCTAAACGTGTTACACCGACAACGAGCAAGAGATTTTCACTTTTGTCTTTAAATTCTTCGGCTGAAATCAAGGAACCAGCAATGAAACCATCCACCATATTATAAAGCCTATCTGCGTTGTAAATAGCATTGCCTTTGACGCTATCCATAATGGTTTGAAGTAAGGGGAAGCCCATTTTTTTATCAAAGGGCATAGTACCTATCAAGGGAATATCCAATTTATCGAGCCAATTTGAGACATAATGTTCTACTTTTTCTCGTTTTTCTTCAATAACTTTATTTAAAATAACGCCCAATATGGGGACATCGTTTTTAAAAAAAGTTTCCATACACAGGCTCAATTGGTCAATAGTGCTCCCTATGCCGCCTTCTGCTACCATAATGACGCCCGATTCGGTTAATTTAGCCACATCGCCATTCGATTTTTCGACAACTGCGCCAACACCGGGATGCCCTGTGCCTTCAAAAATGACCAATTCGTGCTGTTTTTTGAGTTTTTTACAGGCAAATAAAATATCATTTGTATAATGGTAATTTTCTGGATTGTCGAGATAATCAGTTGTGGCTCCCGGTCCTAAAATGACGGGGCTGTGAATATTTGGCTTGGGTTGAAAATCTAATAAATCGCCAAAAAGTACCACATCTTTATCTACTTGCAACCCATTGTGTAGCACATACCTTTGCCCAACAGGTTTACAATAACCCACATTGATGCCTTTATTGCGAAAAGCAGAGACCAAGCCCAATGTGGCTGTGGTTTTACCGACATGCTGTGAGGTGGCTGCGACATAAATACTTTTATAAGACATAATGTGAGTTATGAGTTATGAGTTATGAGTTATGAGTTATGAGTTATGAGTTATGAGTTATGAGTTATGAGTTATGAGTTATGAGTTATGAGTTATGA
>JAYUQN010000939.1:0-7153 GCA_043756725.1 Saprospiraceae bacterium | reverse complement strand
TCCAATTTGCCTTTTTCAAACGTATTTTGCTTGATTTTATCTTTCAAAATTTCAAACTCTTTATAGGTCATTAAACCCCGATAGCCTGCGTTGATGCCAGATTGACCATTGTTGTCATTTCTGTTATTGCCATAGCCGTTATTACCGCTTCTATTATCTGTATCGTTATCTCGGTCATTTCTACCATAATTTTTATTGCCGTAAGCATCGTTGTTATAATAATCATTGTCATTATTATTGTTCCGATTATTATTAGCATTTCCATAGCGGTCAAACTGAGGCGGGGCTACCACGGCTCCATTATAAACATAAGCACCCCCTGTGCCTGCATAATAAGGGTCGGCATAATAATCGCCTGCGGGAACGCCTTCGCGCACTAAAAAGCGGTAAAAACCATCCCTTGCATTGCGGTTTGCCAAAACAGTACCCGCCAATGAATAGTTTTCAACATCAAAAACATGATTCAGACCATACGTCAAATAATCATATTTTTCACGGTCAGTTGGCAATAAAATTGCCAGACGGCGCATTTGCTCTGATGTCAAACAACGGCTTTTGGTATAGTCTCTCAACTCTTTATCGAGGTGAAAATAATTGGCATTTGACAAACCCGCATAGTCCCGATTGAAAGACCGAGCAGGGAAAGGCTCTGTGCAGCGACGCGCAAAACGACGAGAACCATTGCGGTTGTTATCATCGCGGTAGTTGTCGCCATAAGGATTGTTTTGAGCGAAAATAGTGAAGGCACATACAGCAAATAGGATAGTCAGTATTGATTTTATGCTTGTCATCTTGAATGAATTTTAAATTATAATACGAAGGTAGGACACATTTCTGTACATGTCAAACGGTTTAATTTAGCCTTAACACTGTTTAACTTTTTCTTAATTGTTGTGGCTTTAAAACGCTTGATTTGAAAGAATATTTTAATTTAAAAAGTTCATTTAGAAGAAAAACTTGTGTTGAATATAGGGAATATCCTACCTTTGTCGAGGCAGTTGCCAACTTTAATAGATATTTTTACTAACTAAATAAAACCCGATTGGATATGAGAAAGCAAAGAGCCATTCCTATTGTTGATTTATCTAAATTTACAAATGGCACACCCCGGCAGCGCGCTCATTTTGTGAAAAAATTGAGCACCGCTTTTCACGAAATTGGTTTCGTAGGGGTCGTTAATCACGGCATCCCAAAATCGCTTATTGATGATTTTTTCAATGAAGCCAAAGCTTTTTTTGCGCTGCCTGTTGAAACCAAATACCAATATGAAATACCTGAATTGGCAGGGCAACGAGGCTATACAAGTTTTGGAAAAGAGCATGCTAAACACTCAAAAGTAGCTGATTTGAAGGAGTTTTTTCAAATCGGACAGGAAGTAGCCGACGGAGATAGCGACCAAGACGAATATCCCGACAACGTCCATATCAATGAAAAACCTCATTTTACGGCTTTAGGTATTCAACTCTATCGGGCTTTTGAAAAAACGGGAACTGAGTTGTTACGGGCTATTGCCATACATCTGAATTTAGGTGAATATTTTTTTGACGATAAAATTGAGCGGGGCAATTCCATACTTCGTGCCATCCACTACCCGCCTATTCGAGAAGAGCCTAAATCGGCTATTCGAGCAGATCAACACGAAGACATTAATTTGATAACTTTGCTTGTGGGCGCGTCGGCAGGCGGTTTGCAGCTTTTGACAAAAGAAGGCGAATGGAAGGAAATTGTGCCTGAAAAAGATGAGATTGTTATCAATGTCGGTGATATGCTTCAACGTTTGACCAATAATTACTTAAAATCTACGACCCACCGTGTCGTCAATCCACCTAAAGCTGAATGGCATTTGCTGCGTTTGTCTATTCCTTTTTTCCTTCATCCCGTTTCAAAAATGGATTTGACCTGTTTGAAACAAACGGTTGATGCAGCGCATCCTTTAGCATACCAACCGATTACGGCAGGGGAATATTTGAATGAGCGTTTGCGAGAGATTGGGTTGAAAAAATAGGAGAGGATGCCCCCTCAGTATTTTTAGTAAAATATGCGAATATTGGGTATGGAAGAGAATCCGAATGAAAGTTTGAAACCCGTTTTGGCGTTTTTGAGGAAGATGTGATTCTTGCTTAAAATATAGCGCAGAGAGAGTACAATATTTGCTAAAATCTTATAAAAATATAGTGTTATAATAGGTAATTGATTGATTTTCAATAGTTATATGTAAAAAAAATATCTCTTATTGAGAGGAGTTTTTCGTATTTTTTTAAACTTTAATGATGCTTTTCTTTGCAAATTAAAAATAAAACCTTTATTTTGTCTTTCAAATTTCAATTAATTGTTTTTATTCAATGGAACTTTTCACAAAAATAGAATTAGATCATTACCCCAGTTTTTTTTTTGATAAAGAAATTATATCAAAAAAAGTTGCTATTGCCATTGAAAAATGTCAAGTAGTTGACTTGTTTTGTGGTATTGGGGGGCTAACTCACGGATTTATTAAAGAATCATTTAGAGTAAAAGCAGGAATTGACAATGACCAAAGTTGTCGCTATGCTTATGAAGCTAATAATGATTCAACTTTTATATCTAAAGACGTAAATGATGTTACAGGTGAAGAAATCAATAAATTATATTCTCATGATAGCATCAAAATATTAGTAGGTTGTGCACCTTGCCAACCTTTTTCGTCTTATAATTTTAAGAATGAAGATACGAAAAAATGGTTTTTACTTCACGAATTTGCTCGTTTAATTAAGGAAGTGCAGCCTGAAATTGTTTCAATGGAGAATGTGCCTCAGTTAGTAAATTTTAAGAAGGCTTCTGTTTTCCAAGATTTCATTAAAATTTTGATTAAGAACGATTATCGAATTGCTTATCAAGTAGTAGAATGCCCTAAGTATGGGATTCCTCAAAAAAGGAAGAGATTAGTGCTATTAGCTTCAAAGTTGGGTGAAATTTCGCTTATTCCTCCAACACACAATGAAACTAATTATGTAACAGTTAGAGATATTATTTCCAAATTAGAACCCTTAAAACATGGAGAAAAATCTAAAATAGATTCATTACATAAAGCTTCATCTTTAAATGAAGTTAATTTAAAACGTATTAAACAATCAAAACAAGGTGGAACTTGGCGAGATTGGGATGAGGCTTTGCGTTTAAAATGCCATAAAAAAGAATCAGGGAAATCTTATGTCAGTGTTTATGGTCGTATGAATTGGGATGAACCATCACCAACAATAACAACACAATGCAATGGGCTTGGTAATGGTCGTTTTGGACATCCTGAACAAGATAGAGCAATCTCTTTAAGAGAAGCCGCTTTACTACAAACCTTTCCAATTGATTATAAATTCTTTGAAAATGAAATTACAACCAGAATAGTTGCCACTCATATTGGCAATGCTGTACCTGTTGAATTGGGATGTGTAATTGCTAAAAGTATTAAAAAACATCTTGAAAATGTCTACGAAAAAGAAAAACAATAAATCAACTCCTCAATTTGAATTATTTCCTCGCGTTTCAGAGATAGACCAAGAGGAAGGTGAGAAACAAATAGCTGAATTACAAAAAATAGTCGATTATGAAATAAAAGAATATACTATAGAACTTCTTGTACATAAGTATAAAGAGGGAGATGAAAATGATACCAACGATATTTTTATACCAAAATATCAGAGAAAATTTATTTGGGATGAAGCCAAACAATCTTTATTTATTGAGTCTTTACTTTTAGGATTACCTATACCCTACATGTTTACAGCTGATAGTCCTGAGAATGAAGGGCGGTCTGAAATCGTTGATGGTTCTCAGAGATTGAGGACGTTAAGATATTTTTTAGAGAATAAACTTGTTCTTGTTAATTTAGAAAAGTTGACAAAAATAGAAGGGTTTAGATTTAGCGATTTGCCGCTATCAAGACAAAGAAGGTTTAAAAAGAAAACAATAAGACTGATAGAACTCACAGATAAAGCAGATTGGGAGGTACGTAAAGATATTTTTTCACGTATCAATAAAACACCTTCATTACTTTCTGATATGGAGATACGTAGAGGTGTTTATGAAGGTAAATTTCTTGATTTTATTCAAGAATGTGCAGATAATATAAAGTTACATATGCTTTGCCCTGTCAGTGAAAAACGTACAGAAAGAGAAGAATACGCTGAAATGATACTTAGATTCTTTGCTTATAGCGAGAGATACAATAGTTTTGTTCATAGAGTTGATGAATTTTTAAATACTTATACAGAAGATAAAAGTAAGCTCTTTGATGCTGGACAGATGGCAGAAGATTTTGAAAATATGCTTGATTTTGTTGATAAACATTTTCCTTATGGTTTCAAAAAAACAGAGAATCATGCTTCTACACCAAGAGTTCGTTTTGAAGCAATTGCCGTAGGCGTTAATTTAGCCTTGAAAGAAAATCCAGATTTAAAACCTTCAATACCTGTGGTAGAATGGCTTGAATCTAACGCCTTTTTAGAACATGTAACAACCGATGCTGCCAATAATCGCAATAAAGTTTTAGGGCGTATTGAATTTGTTCGTGATAAACTTTTAGACAAAATATGAGAGATGTTATTCGCGTATTTCACGAAAGAAAAGGAGAAATTGATTTGTATTTTGAGTTTTTGGAAGATTTAATGATAAATAATGCCCAATTGGCATTCTCTGATAATACGAAAAAAAACTTAAATCCAGCTTTATCCAAAATATTACGAGCCAATGGGTTTCTTCTTATATACAATGTTGTAGAATCCTGTATTTCGCAAGGAATAGAGGCTATATATCTTGATATAATCAATAAAGGGATTGATTATAATTCTATTAACTCAAATATTCAGCGAGAAATAATTGGTAATATAAAGAGCAATATTAATGCAAATACGTTCATAACGCAGGTAAACGATATTACAATTGATATTATTGGACAGTATCCTCGAAAGATATTTTCTGGAAACCTTGACGCTAAAAAAATAAGAGAAATTGCCGAAAAATATGGCTTTTCTCATCAAACGGATGCAAGAGCTACTAAAAATGGAGCAAAACTATTGACTGTTAAAGAGAAACGTAATCATTTAGCACATGGTGACGTTTCATTTCAAGAATGTGGGAAAGAATATACAATTCAACAAATGGTGGAAATCAAAGACGAAGTAATTAAATATCTTGAAGAAATTTTAGGTAATATTGAACAGTTTTTGTTACAAGAAGAATATAGGTCTATATAGAACCCAACTTTTAATACCTCTCACAGCTCACCAACCAAGAATCCTTGAGCTAAGACAAGATTGCTCAAAAACATTGTTTTCATTCGCTATAAACAAAAATCGTACAATCCATTATCTAACAATGTTTTATAGGTTAAACGCATTAAAATTTCCAGATTTTAGAATCAATATTTTAAACAGACTTTTATTTTGTTTGAATAGATGTTTTCTGTTTTTTCAAAATTTAATTCTGAATGAATTCAAAATTTAATTTTAATAATATTCGTAAGTAATTGATTTTAAATATATAAAATTTCAATACGTTTAACCTAAATGTTTTATACGATTTTTGTTTATGGCGAGGTTGTTATAATTCTGTGATAATAATACTTTAGATTTGTATCAAGTCAATTCAAATTGTGTTCTTATACCTATTTTAAAAATTTCAAAAAAAAATATTAAAATGAAAAAAATAACGATTTCTTTAACAGTCCTTTTCTTCAGTGCGCTTCTGTTTTCATGTAAAAAGGAGGTCACCAATCCATCTACGACGGTTGCTGACAATTTAACAACCATATTTCAAGGCTCATTTTCGGCTTCTGCGCACCCTACTTCGGGCACTGTAAAACTAACAAAAGACGCCAATGGCAAAAAATTTCTTGTCTTTGAAAATTTTAAAACTGATTCAGGTCCCGATTTGAGGGTTTGGCTTTCAGACGATTTAAAGGGAACTAATTATTCTGAAATTACTAATAAAGTGACAAATGGCAGTTATCAATTAGCGGTAGATGCAAGCGTAGATACAGATAAAAAACGCAAAGTGCTGATATGGTGCAAAGCGTTTTCTGTGCTGTTTGGCAGTGCGGATTTGAAATAAAAAGCTTGAAAATTAAATTTTTTACCCCCCTCAGTATGTAATGATGAATTATAAATGATGAATGATGAATTTTACAAAATGTTGAATATCAATATTTTGTGAGAAATTAAAACAGCGTTTATTTTCGATTATTTACTTATCAAAGTACAAATGATAATGATTTCTGCATTTTGGGTTGAAAGCAGCTTGGCAGTTAAGGCAAATAGAATCACTTTCTATATACTGACGAATTGTTAATTGATTTTTACAAATGCCGCATAAGATAGCTAAAGTATCAAATTCCGCTTTTTCCCATGTTTGATGTGGATGATTAGCTTCTTCTTCGTGGCACGAGAAGCAAGGATAATATTCATCGCAGCACTTAAATTTTATAGCAATAATATCTAAATCTGAATGATAATGGACACAACGAGTCTGGTTATCAACTGTTTGTCCTCTAACTTTTATACTAAATTTGTTCATATTTTAATAGAATTAATTCCCTAATTTCAACCCAAACATAATCATAGGTTTCGCAGAAACAGAGCCATTTTTATACTGCCAAGAGGCATCTACTCTAAAAATACGGAACAAACCCCAACCGATATTGTCAATGCCGACGCCAAATTCCGCATAGTTTTTCAACTCAGGTGTATGCAAATATGCGACCCTTACGACTTCTTTGAAAGCCAATTTGCGAATCAAAGGAATTTTATCGAAAAAATAGCTTTCAAAATGATGCTGCCAGTGAAAAGACGCATAATTACCAGTTGTGGAATGAGCATAAAAAGGCAATTGATAAAAGCCTTCCATATAATTTAAGCTTGTTGCCCAACTTGTTTGATTGCCATTAAAATGATGATAATCGATGAATTGTACATTTTTATTCCTTAAAAAAGACCCATATTCGGCATTCATTTCACTGTATCCAGCAATGCCCATTGTCAAGCGGTCTTTCGTCATTTTGAAACGGATTTTATCGAAATCTGCGGTTTGGGCATCTTTTGAAAAAGGTAAGGCTTTTGAATATTGGACGGAAAAAGTAGGGTATTTTGAGCCTTCTATTTCCTTATAGCTGGGGTAAGTGCTGTAT
>JAYUQN010000938.1:0-2698 GCA_043756725.1 Saprospiraceae bacterium | reverse complement strand
AAAACCATATTGACCCAAATTGTAGTTAATACAAGCCGCTTTTTCTTCGCCCTCGACAATAAATAAAACTTTGTCCTTGCGTTCATCAATTGGGGGTAATTGTTCACCACCATACAGGAAATTACCGCTATTTTGAGCAAATAGGACTTTAAACGCCTTGTCTTTTGCCGTAGGGTTTTTAATTTTAATACTATGCTGCAAAGTGCTTGGAACAATGGCAAACGCAAAGTTTTGAGATGTGAAAACCTCTTTTCTATTCCGTTCTACATGGATACGGCTTGAAATGGGTAAAAAACCAAATGCTTTTTGTTTTTCAGTCGGTATGCCTGTTTTGGGTTCTAAATATTGAACTGCTGCCAAATATTCGGGCGTATCTTCTTTAGCAAAGTCAATAGAATAGGATTTATTGAGAGGTTGCCCTGCATTGGGTAAAAATACCTTTGTTTCAACGGGTCTTAATACTGAGGGGGTCGCCTGTGGTGTGTAGTCGCCGGGTGCATCGGTGCAATAACTATCAAAATTTAACCCTGCTGCCTTGCATACTTCAATACAAGCGGTTTTAAATCCTTCGCCTGTTTTGAGGTCAATGTTAAAGACTTGCGCTGTAATGCTCAAGACATTACCACCTTTATAGTCGCCATTGGGGAAATTAGCGGTTAATATACCGTTTTTGTTCTCTTTGAGATAGATACCGCCCTTACGCCCTGCTCGGTACGTCCTACCCTGTTTTTTAAACTTGTAGGGTAGTAAGTTTTGAAACGTGTCTAAATTACTTGCATCGGATATGATGCGTTTTGAATGAATTTTTGCCATAAACTTGATAAAGTTATGGCTTAAAAGGTAGGCTTTATACGTGAAAAGTATATAGAAATAAATAAAGAAATTTCTACATTTATTTCTAATTAAGGAAATAAATAGAAATAATTAAGAAATTATTTCTATTTATTTCTATTTATTCCTATAAATTGCTATAAATTTCTACATTTATTTCTACTTAAAGAAATAAAGTATGTACTTTTGTGCTACAATTCTCTCGGCTAAAGAAAATCGTAGGCTTGTTTGCACGTATGAAGCTCGTCTAAAGGTTTACAAAAGTTCAACGCTTCCAACGTTGGACTTTTGACTTTTAGAAACCTTTTAAGCGGTAAATAAAGAACCTAACTTTTTAGGTTGTTTGGTTAATTTCGGTAAAAGTAATTGTAATTAATAATTTTATGCCCTATTTAGCTTTCTTTTTTCCACTAAAAAGCAAATAACCTAAAGCGACAACTATCAATAGCACTATTACACCAATCGTTTTTTTTAGCGGCTCATTGGCTTTGTCAATGGTTGCTTGTTCTTCTTCTTTTATCTTGTGTAAAGAACTATTAAGCGGGTCATAGCCACAATCTGTAAGTGCATAATTGTTAAATAGGGTTTCACCACCTACCATTTTACATAAAAACTCCTCTTTACTCTTAGGTCTATTTTCATCTTGTAAAGAGTTACAAGCCTTGTAACAGGCTTCGGCAAGGCTCAAATTAACAGCTTCTAAAGAACTGCATACAGTACAAGCACATTCTCTGCGTTCCTTACATTTTTTACCTCCGAAGATACCGCAAGTATCCCCACAACGTTTTAGAAATGCCATTTTTAGTGTTTTGAAAAGTTAACAAATCTCAATTTAGATTCAGCTTTTTTGGTTTTTTTAGGATGCTTAATCAATGGCTCTTGAATAACTTGTATCGTGTCTTCTTGTAATGCTATTCCCTGTAATGCTATATTAACCTTTTCAAGTTCTAATACCATTAATTCATTTGCAGTTTTTTTAGATTCTAAAAAAGCTATATTTGCTTTAGGTTTTCGGACTTTTTTAGGACTGGTAAAAGATAGTTTTTTTACCCGTTCTATCTCTAATTCTTGCCTCTTAAATTCAGTTTCTATTGCTAACATTTTTTCATCAATAGTCATTTTTGATGAATCCAAACCAAGTCTATTTATAAGGCTTGATATGGCTCTGTCACAATCTCTCTTATAGTTTTCATATCCGTATATTGCAGATATAACATAATCGCTTGGTATTAGATTTTCACATTTCGCCCATTCGAGAATTTGAACGTAACTATCCATTGTGACCCTTGCACTTAAAACTTTTGTACTTCCCATTTTTTTAAAATTGTTTATAATTTAAAATAGACTGTAAACAGATAGAATAATACTAAATCTTAATGTTTACAATAATATACGCTTTATTGTAACAAAATGAAAACAAGGTGATTTAAATTGAATACACTATGTCTTAATTTTTATACTTTACTGTAAACATCAAGATTCAGACCGTATATTTTATTTAAATTTTGACATTTTATGGACTTTAATGGACTTTGTGGAACTTTTAGCCCATAAAATGCTGTAAATATTTTTTATTTTTTTTCTAAAATGGTGAAAATGAGGTTTACTTGTCAATGTGTGACCTCATTTTAGTTTTTCCCTACCTTATTTTTATGCACCTTTTTCCCGTTTGCTTTTTCCCAAAATTGCACCCGACATTCATCAGTACAATAGGTATGCTTCTTATGATTCTTGGTAAAAGACTTCAAACAGTTAGGGCATTGACCTCTCATTTCAGTACCCCCTACGATTTTCGTAGTAGTGCTATTTTGAGTATCGTTGGAATCGTTGGACACTTCTTTTTTAAAGCCTATGGTGTATCGTTTTT
>JAYUQN010000937.1:0-2706 GCA_043756725.1 Saprospiraceae bacterium | reverse complement strand
TTTTTGTGGTAAACGTGCCTTCTTTTGAAAAACTGGCATTGTCACAATCTGATTTCACGCGGCAAGCGTAAGTTGTTTCAGCATCCAAATTGCCTAAGATAAAATTGGGCATATTGGCTGTAACACTGCTCCATGTTGTTTCATTTTCTTTTTTATATTCTAAAGTGTAATATTTCACACCTGTTATGGCATCCCAAGTTATTGTAGCTGTTGTTGGTTGAACTGATTTTACAGCTACTTCTTGTACTATACACGCACTCCGCAACGGGGCTTGAAGTACGCTCGATTGTATCAAACCAGAGCGAGTGACGCTTAAAGTTGCCAACATTTTATCTTTTTGACCTTTTGTGAACATAAACATCGCATCGTCATTCACATAATCCATATAGTTCATAAACATATCTATCGTCTGTGTTGAGCCGCAAGTGCTATGTTGTGGGAACGAAGGCACGCCTTTGTGTTCCGCTTCTTGTGTGGGTGTGTCGTGTATATGGTCGTCACCGCATTTGCTATCACCCCAGATGTGGTACAAGCCAAGATAATGACCCACTTCATGTACACAGGTTCTACCCATACTATAAGGTGCTTTTGCCGTGCCGTTTGTACCGAAAGCGCGATAATCAATCACAATACCATCATATTCAGCAGGCATGCCGGGAAAAGAAGCGAAACCAATTGACCGTCCACCCATATTGCAAACCCATATATTCATGTATTTTGCAGGGTCCCACGGTGCGAAACCGCCTTTAATCGGCATTTTTATATCATCAGAAACACCCCAAGTCAAGTTAGCGGAGTAATGCCGCACGATACCGTAGGTTTCACTACCCTGTGGGTCAATTGTTGCTAATTGAAAGCGGATATTGCAATCGGCAGCTACAGTGCTAAAAACGGGTGGAATCTTAATGGCATCACTGTTTTCTTTATTGAAATCCCGATTCAAAGCCTCAATTTGAGAACGAACTTGCGCATCAGTGATGTTTTCATTTGTTGTTCTGTAAACAATATGAACCACTACGGGTATTGTTACTTCTGCATTACGCCCTTCCAAACGGTCAGAAGCAGCGAAGCGGCTTATTTGTTCATCAACTGATTGCTGTTGTGCTTTCAGTTGAGGATAAAGTTGAAAAAGATTTTCAACAGCTTCGTTTGCGTGACATTTCTTTTGTAAGTTTTGAGATGTCAATAAAAAAGGTAAAATCGTAAGACTTAGTGAAATAAATATGCTTCGCATGGTTTTGTAAGTTTGAATCGGTTTGTAAAAATTGTTCCGTAGGAATCCCTTTGGATAAGATGTGCGTCGTTGTAATTGATAGTTCAAAACTAATGCCCCAATGAGTGCCAAACTCGAAATTTTGTCACATTTCCCTAAGATTACCCTCGCTGTGGTAGAGTATCAGTTTGATAAAAAAAATATGTGTCGGTTAGGTACTATATGGTGTTTTATCGTATTTTATAAAACATTGATTATTAATTGTAATGAAGATAGATAGGTGGGTTGTAAGTGTGTCACAAGACAGAGTATAACTCTTTCGGTATAGGTCAGATTTTAATTAAAATGAATACCAAAACCGCTTTGTAACCTTTGAAGGGGATTAACAAGAGTATTTCGTTTTTATAGTTTTATAAAAAATATATAAAAATTAAATTTGTGACAGGATAAATACGGTATTTATAAGCGGCTTCCAAAACCAACGCCAAGAACAGAAAGATACCCCTCCCGACTTTCTACTTAGCCGTATCACGGACTTTAGTCCAATGCCATTAAGCTAAGGATTTATTGTTCGATTTATCGGGGTTAATGTAATTTAAAAATGATAACCTATTTTTTACATCTAATAAAACTTTCTTCCTCGCTTCCATGTTTTAATATCTTTGTAAGCGTCATATCCAAAAGCGGAAATAGATAATAGAATCATCACCAATCCGAAAAATTTTAAACCCAAAAAAAGTCCGATGCCCGAATGCAATGCTATCATAGAGGCTAACCAAAAGACACGGACACGTGGAATCCACATGCCAACACAGTAAAAAGTTTCAACAAACATCGTAAACCAGCTTGAAACCATCGGTATAATCGGATAATCTGCCAACCACAATAGATTAAATTGCCTAAAATCAGGCTGAACGACGGAGCGCCACAAGACATTGCCATTCCACCAATCAGCAGAAAACATCTTTTCATAGCCCGACGACAAATATGCCAAACACAGATGTATTTGTAGAACCCGCAACGACAAGGTAACACCCCAAGTGGGTTGAGGGCTTGCCCATCCCAATTTGACATCTACTGACAAGGCTTTATTAACAGGCATGAGCATGAGGTAAAACAAGCCAATATGTAGAAAAATATCAACGCCATACATAAAAGCCGTTGCACTAACCATGATGATATAATGCGTAAACCATGTCATAAAAGCCCAAAAACGCGTCAAAAATCCTATAAAAAGCCCAAATGCAGATATAAAATAAACCCAGAAAAGCGTATAGGCTGTTTGCGTTTCAGTTGCGCCAAAAAAGTGATGCAGCACATTATGCACCTGCTCAATGTGAATACTCCACGACTGAACTAAAGCCCTTGAAATTTCCCATTGAACCCAACCCTCTTTGCCCAAAAAGGCTTGCCAATCGGGATACCAAAAAGCCGCTTGTAGCAGCGCAAAACCCGACATCAAAATTCTGAAAATACCTAAAGGCAAAGGGTCG
>JAYUQN010000936.1:0-7179 GCA_043756725.1 Saprospiraceae bacterium | reverse complement strand
AGCGCAGTCGTTTATTGGGCGGCTTAAACTTGCTCTCAAGTGCCTATTGCCTTGCCGATGACAATGTGAAAGCCTATTTTGTTAAAATGAAAGACCTTGATGGCAACGATATTATGGGCTACTCCCTCGATTCGCTCAGACGCACAAGCCGCTATGGGCTTGTCGAAAGCTATCGAGAAGGTTATGCCCGCATAAAAAAAGACCAAGTCTTTGGTTTTATCAACCTTTGCGGCGATGAAGTCGTTATTTGTCAATATGAAAAAGCCGAACCTTTCAATAATGGTCGTGCGCTCGTTAAGCGTGTAGATTGGTATTTCGTAGATGCTAAAAATGAAGAAAGTGAGTCGCTCGACAATGTCATTGATGGCAAATCCTTAGGCAGGGGCGTCAGTTGGGTGAAAATGATAAACAACAAGCAAACTTTGATTGACAACAATTACGATGTTTCTAAAAAAACAATGTCTCAATTATACGATGCCATTGAGCCATTCTATCAAAATACTGTTTATCGGGTTCGCAATGGTAAAAAATTCGGGCTGATTGATATTGATGGCAAAACCAAACTCGATGTCATGTACGATAATATTGAGCCAAGCAATATTTCAGGTGTGTATAAAATAATTCAAAACAGCTCAATCGGTTTGATTGACTCTACTTGGTCTATCCGTTCTACACCCGTTTATGAAACTATTTCCGATTTCAACGCATTCGGTTTAGCCACTGCCAAAACAGCAAAAGGTTTTACGCTTATCCAGAAAAATACTTTTAAAACAACTAAATTCTACCAAAGTATAAGCGAATTCAATGAATTTGGCGTTGCCACCATCAGTGATGATTTCAAAAACTATGGCTTAATTGATGCCGAAATGAAAGTTATCGTTGAACCTAAATACGTATCTATCGGTGTTTTCAACGAATTGGGTCTTGCGCCCGCTTGCTATCCCAACAACAAATGCGGATTCATCCGTTTTGATGGTACTGAGCAAATCAAAGCAGAATATGAGTCAGTCGGCAATTTCAACAAATTTGGTTTAGCTGTTGCCCGCACAGTTGTGCCCAATTGCAACTCTAAAAACAATGAAAAATGTATTGCTGAAATCGTTTTAGATAAAACGGGCAATATTATCATACCTACAACAGAGGAAAGTATTAAAGGAAAATTTCACTACGAATTGACCGACTCGCTTCACAGCGACAGATATGTCATAATCAAAGTCTCAGAAGATAATAACAAACAAAACCCGAAATTTATGATTGTAGAACATGAAAACCTACAACTCATTACCGCTACAACGTATGATGCCATAACATCTTCAGACTTGCACGGTGTTTTCAGAGTCCGCAAAGGTGACCTTTGGGGCTTGGTAGATACCACAAGCAAAGTGCTGACAAAACCATTGTATCGTGAAATTCGGCGCGTAGGTGAAGCCTATTACGCGGCTGAAAACGCACAAGGCAAATGGGGTTTTTTAAATAAAAAAGGAAAGCCCCAAATACCTTTTGAATACGACGAAGTCAAGCAATACCGCTTCGGTTTCGCACCCGTTTCAAAAGGAAAAGGCAAATGGGGACTCATCAGCCGCTTCAACGCCAAATTGGTACCTTGCGAATTCAAATCTGTTGCCCTCAATGACAAAGAAACAAAATTTGAAGTAACAGACGAAGAAGGAACCATTTATGTCATCAACGACAAAGGCGAATGTGAAACCAACTGCGTAAAATTTGAACAGATTCGCGCCAAAGCGAACAAACAATAATTTTCTTGTCCAACGAAATTCTACTTCTAAACAATAGGGCTGCCTTGAAAAAAGGCAGCCCGTTTTTTTACGTAACACGACCTTCAGGTCGTAGGGTTTTCTTATAAAAAGCGGCAGCGCCGTGTAATATTTGTAGAACTTGAATTTTACCATGTTTCCAAAGGTAGCACCGTAATATTGAACTTTGTCACGGTGCTACGCACCTTATGCCATCGTTATGTACCATTTTTCTACAAATATTACGGTGCGCTGCACCTCTAAATTTTTATAAGAAAACCCTACTTCAGGTCGTAAATGTTATGACTTTTTATGGCTTTTCACGACCTAAAGGTTGTCTAACGTTTGTCACACAAATCTTTTATGCCAACTCTCTTTCAAAGGCTTCAACCACGCCGTTTTCAAATCGCCCACTGAAACAATCAGATTATCAAACACCAAAGTTTCGCTCGAAATACCCCCCTCAGTATAAAGCCGTTTGAAATCACTCGAAGCCGCTGTTTTCACCATTTCACCCGCCAACCAAGCAAACGTCATGCGCTCAAAAAGCTGAACGCCATATTGTTGTTCAAGGCTCCGCATAAAATAAACGGATTTATCAATCGAGCAGCCACTCGCCCCCGCTTGGTTTTCGTCCACCGCCAATACGATGAAACGGTCGTATAATACATCCCCTACTGCACATAGCTGTTGGCTATGCGCTGTCCACTCCGCTGTGAAAGCATTGAGTTGGCTTTTCAAGACGATTATTTCCTGCCCCGAAAAAGGACGGGTGCTTTGGTATATCCAGAGTCTTGACTCTTCGGGAAGGTCGAATATTTTAGTAGTTATATTATTTTCTGTTATTGTCATAGATTTTTTGTAACTATTTAGCTGTATAACGGACTTTAGTCCGTAAACGTTTAAAAACTATAAATACCGTAAGAAAATGCTATTGTAAAATAAAATTATCACCATTCATGAGACATTCACGGACTGAAGTCCGTGGTACGACTAAGTAGGTCAAAAACCTTGATTTTGTTTATTCCTCTTCGTCCTTTGATTGCTCATATAAATCTTCCAATTCTTCGATATAGTAATAATCAAGATTACTGTGTTCAAAAAGCTTTTCACAACGCTCTTTGAAATAATCTTGCAATTTGTTTTTCACCATCAATTTCATAGCCTTTTCAAAAGCCGTAGCCGCTGCTTTATAATCTGAATCGGGCATACCGCCAAATTGGTTGGCAAAATCCGTTGCTGTTTCAACCCGATAGAGTACCAAATCTACAACTTCATGCGGAAAAGCCGATATTTTTTCAAAATCTGTAATAATTTTACGAATATCCGCATTGCTCACATTGTTGCGCGGATTGCCAGAAGGTGTCCAAAACTTCTTATAAATTTTGGTTTTACACTCTTCTAAAATCTTCTGTCTGTCTTCTTTACCCATCAAATCTTGGGCATAAAACATCTGCACTTGCTCCAATTTGTTGAACAATTTGAGCATTTCGGCACGTACTTCCTCCTCTGTCATTTCAGCGAGAAGTTTTTTGAAATCGGAGAGTTTGGGTTTTGGCATGGGTTATTTAGTTTTAATTTTGACCCAAAAATGAACGAGAGTTACTTCATTTGTTAAAGTAGAATTGATACGAGAATGTTTTGAATATAAGCGAGCAATATCATTGAAATATACCTTTTCTAAAACTTCATCATTATTCCAAGATATATTTTTAATTGCTTCTTTACCCATTTCCATAGTTCCACTTAAAGATTCAATCCAAAGATTTATTTCTTTGTACCAATACTCGAAATCGTATTTTTCAACATAACCAATCATTGCATTAAATGGCAAATCAACGCCATGTTCATTTCTTTTAAAACGAGTAATACCACCTTTTAGTCCTGTAACATATTCTTTTTTCTCTGATAAAGTACTTCGTGGTGTAGGAAGTCTCTTACACTCAATTGTGAAAAAAGGAATGTAACTACGCTGCGATTTTATCGAAATATAAGTACCAATATCTGGTTTCCCCTTTTCAATTTTGTTTTTTGGTTCTGCTTTAAAGAAAAATGGATATTCTTCTTCTGTATCACTCGTGCATTTAGCCTCATGATTAAAGAAAAGTTCCAAATCATCATTCAAAAACCACTCATTGTCATTGTTTTCAATAGTAACATTTAAAGCAAAACTAGGCAAATATCTTTCAATGAAAGATACAACTGATTCAATATATTGTCCATTTTGAATGTTTTTATAATCAATATTTTGCATTAATAGCCTGCTTTTATGAGGTCATCAAATGTTTCGTCAGCGTCCCAAATTGCAATTGACCGAAGCCAAAAACGCCGTTGTTTTGGTTTTATTAAATACAATTTATCATAACCATCTTGATTGAAGTACCCCCTCAGTATTCTGGTTGTTTTGACACTTTTATGGGTATTGTCTTCTATTAATTTTTTAAGAGACGTATCAATATCTTGTTTTTGAGATTTTTTGATACTTGTTAAAGGTAGTCCATACCAAAAGCCATAGCAGAAATAGGTTGGTGTTTCAATAATTTCACCTATTTGCCATGCCATGTTTTCTTTTCTATAAACAGGATTTAATACTTTGCAAAAAGTTTCTCCATATTCTAAAAGCTCATTTTCATTTTCATTTGCGTCTAACAATTCTTGTAGTTCTGAATTAGAAGATACATTACCAAGCGTATTCATGTATTTTAGCGTATCGTCAACAATGATTTTTTCGCTTACACTTAGTTTCAATGGTTCGCCATTTTCTGAAAAAGGTAAATTTTCTATATCCGTTTTTATTAAAACCCTTCCTTGTCTGGTAACACCAACCTTACTGCTTGTCGCAAGCACCATAAAACGATATATATCTGCATTTTCGTCAAAAATTTTTTGAATTTTAAGCAATGCTTCTTTATCATTTGGCGCATGGATACCAATTATTTGTTCTTTGAAACATAAGTATTCATCACTAAAATAGGTAGGTATCTTCGTTTGCCCTAAATTCTGTCTGATTAAAAGATGAGGGTTTAAGTAGAGCTTTTTATCTCTTGGATTAGCAAAATATACTTCTTCTTCTACACCAATTATTGGCATAGCATCTTCTGTTAGAGACTCCGTAACTGTTATAGTTTTTTTACCCGTAATAAAATCTGCCTTTTTGTATTTAAGTTTAATTAAATCTGTCTCTAATTTTTTGTCCTTATTCTTAACTGCATAGCCTTGTCCCCAAACCCAATTATTACTTTTCACCTTTTGAGCTATAAAATTTTTGAACGTTGGGTATTTTTTAAAACTTTGTATAACTTTAAATAAGCGACCACCACCCAATAAATTTGCTTTCCAAAGTTGTTCATCTTGAACTAATTCAAAAGGTACATTATTTTTATTATAGTGGTCTATTTCAAAAATGATTCTCTGTTCCGCTATGGCTGTTCTTTGAATGATGATATGTTCAATATCTTTTTTTGAAGGATATTTGAGTTCCGCCAGTACAGCACATACAGCAATTCTTCCACTTCCATGAAAAAGCACTTCCCTCAAATGTGTAAAGTCAAATACTTTCTGAACATTATGCAATTCAGTAAATTCTTTTCGGTATTTATGCGAGCTATTACTATAAAGCCATAGGCTTGAAGGCAATATCAAGCAAATATTTTTAGTATCCTTGCATAGGCGTATCGCTCTATCCAAGAAGAAAATGGCAATATTATCGTTTGGAATTTTCGCAGAAGGTGTTACTTGATATTCTGTCTTAACCCATTTTAAATATTCAGCCTTTTCATATTTAGTCTTATCTTTTTTTGAAGGGGGATTAAACGGTGGATTACCAATGACTAAATCAAAGTTTCTTTCTGTTTCGTGGAAAAATTGGAAGAAATCTTTTGTAGCAATATTATCTTGGTTTAGATCTGGTAATTTTAATTTATGCCAAATAACAAGAGGTGATAAATTATCGCATAAAGCAATAACTAAACTGAAAATAGCGATTCGAGTAGCATCTCTTTCAATATCAACACCATAAATATTATTTTTTAAAATTTCTATATGAGTATCTAAGTCGGGTTCTTTCAAAACGCCTGTTTTTTTAAACTCATTAAGCATATTCCAGTGAACCATTCTGCGATAAGCCCCAACTAAAAAAACGCCTGACCCACATGAAGGGTCTAAAACCTTAAATGATTTCTCATTAAAAATTTCAAAATTGTCTAATGGCATACATTGGTCAATAAGAAAATAAACTAAATGCGGAGGTGTATAAACAACACCGTCTCTTTCAGGCAATAATGCTTCATATATACCACTTATTAACTCAACAGGCAAATCATTGAACGAATATTGTTCCCATAAAAAGTATTGTTTCTTCTTTATATCAACTATACCATCAAGATAATCAGCTAATAAAGTCCAATCTGTTTCAATTAATTCTCTTCTATTATCTGCCTCATGTTCTTTACTCCATTCAAAAACACGACCATTGAATTTTTCTGCTAAAGAGTCAAAAAATTCTAAACATGTGCCTTGTGTTCTAAGTATGTCTGTAAATTTATTACAGCCTTTAAGGAAATCTCTATCTATTTCAAATAATTTAGTATGCTCATCTTTTTTTTCTTCAAGATATTTTACCAAAATACACATTACTAATAGTTTATTAATGGTAGTTTCAGTTACCTTTATTGTAGTATGTGGACTATAAAGTACCTCTTTCCTTAAGTCTTTAAGGTAATCTAATAAAAGTTTAAATGGACTTTTTTCAGAATTAAATATTTTTTTAAATCTTGGTAATTCCCAAATATCACCATTATCAAGGTAAACGCCAGAAAATTTCTTATTATACTCGTCAATTATATTACTTGAGGCTGATATAATATCAATAGGTTCTACTTCTTTCTTACGAGTATCCTCATTAACTTTTGTTGGATTAGTACAATTATATATTTTTATTTCAGACTTAGCTGTGACGACAATAAACATAGGAACAATTCCACTGCTCCAGAGGCGTGTGTGTATCTCTGCCCAATCTGTATTTAATTGTTTTGCTTCATCATAGATGTATGCTTGAGGAATAGAAGATTGGTTTTCAAATCGCCGAAAATAAACAGCTTTCGCTTCAAATTCTTGTGCTTTATGTATGGCTAATAATTCAGACAAAGAAATATCCTTAGAGCTATCGCGTGCTTCATTTACAAACACGAGACCTCCTTCCTTTTCGGTCATATCAAACTGTGAAAGGGTTTCTCTAAGATTTTGCATACAATAAATTTATTGCAAATAAACAAAAAATGTTTTAAATTACAATCAATAAGCCATATTTTTTTTACAAAGTATATACATTTAATTTTAAACAATATAAAGTTTATTACAACCCCGCCAAACTCTCTTCCAAAATCTTAATCCGCACCAAAGCATCTGCCTTTTTCTGTTGCTCATT
>JAYUQN010000935.1:0-2711 GCA_043756725.1 Saprospiraceae bacterium | reverse complement strand
TTCAAGGCATTATTTCAAGTGATTGGAAGAAAGAAGGTTCTATTTTCACCTTAAAAGTCACTATTCCTGTTAATACAACGGCTGAAATTTGGATTCCTGCGAAAGAAAATGGTCAAATTACTGAGGGGGGTAAAAAGATTCAAGAGATTAAAGATATACGGTTTTTAAGGTATGAAAAAGGGTATGCTGTGGTGGTGGTGGGTTCGGGAGAGTATAATTTTAAGACCGAGCAATAACATCCTAAAAAGTTTAAAAAAAAATTTGTAATCTTTCAAAAACACCTTACTTTTGTAAGGACAAACATTCTTTTAAGAAAACCGACTCTTTTCAATGGCGAAAAAACAAACACCCAAGCCCCCAAATATTTCTAAAAAAGCTTTGCCACTGCCTCCGAAAAAAGAAGGAAATGCTTTTGACAAGATAATGAAAGAAATCATTGAAAAAGTATTTAGACCTTTGGTAGAATCACGGCTTGGGGTAAAAATCTTGAAATCTACGCCTTTGAAAGAAAAGATGCAGACAACGGTTGAAAGAGAAATGGATTTTTTTTACGAAATTGTGCCAGAAGAAGGAGAAACTTTTATCTTGCATCTAGAATTTGAAAGCGGAGATAATCAAGATATGGTGTATCGCGTAGGAGAATATCACGGCATGTCTTTACGGCGTAGAAAACTACCTATCAGGCATATTGTCATATATTTAGGTATGGAAACGCCCACAATGCGCCAAGAACTCAAGCCCGAAGAAGTGTACAAGGGATTTGATTTGCTCAATGTCCATGCTTTAGATACCGACGAATTATTAAGTTCACAAATACCAGAAGTGGTTTTGATGGCAGTTTTAGCCAATTTTGAGCCAGAAGACGCTGAAACCGTGTTGCGAAAAATTATCGCCAATCTCAAAAAATTAGTTAAAAACAAAAGAGTTTTAAAAAAATATTTCAATCAGTTGATGATGCTGTCTCGACTGCGAAAAATAGAAGAATTAACTATTAAAATTACAGAAGAAATGCCAATACATATTGATATTGAAACAGATACCCTTTATCTTAGAGGTAAAGAACAAGGACTCGAACAAGGACTCGAACAAGGTAAGGAACAGAAAACTTACATTTTTGTCCGAAATCTTTTGCTCATAACAGAGCATTCTGATGAAACAATTGCACTTTTAGCCGATGTCACTATAGAATTTGTTGAAAAAGTGAAAATGTCCTTGGAATTGGAAGACTTTGAAAAAAAAGATAACCTCTAATTCCTTGTTATAGTCTTGATTGCTCTTAAAAATTTTGGGAGTGCTCTATTTTACTAAAATTGTCAAAATTTTGATGGGTAACTTATTGATTTTCAACGCATTAGACCTATGAGGTTTTCAAAACCTCATAGGTTTGTTCACTAACTTCTACGGTCTTTTCAAATCAATCTCTTTTTAAAAACAACTTTCCCAGAAACATCTAAAACCGTCAATATATACGCATCAGAAGATAAAATCAAATCCTTTTTCTCCTCTCTTTTCATTATTCCAATTTGGTCAAACGGCACAGCTCCTATCTGTTTATTGTCTAAATTTACCTTAAAAATATACGAGTAATTCTATAAAATTCCTACCTTTCCCTCCTACTACATCCTTTTTTCATCTTAAAAAAATAACATTATGAAAAGAACCAATTTTATAAAAACATTGGGTTTAAGCCCTTTGGCGTTTAATTTTAATCCTTCTGAAAAAACAGGCACTCAAACCACTCCTGCAACAGCCCATACCCTCAAAATCGGCTTAGCATCTTACACCCTCCGAAAATACAGTGTTGATGAATTGATTGAAATTGTGCAAAGGCTCGACATAAAAGATGTCTGCCTCAAAAGTTTTCACCTGCCTTATGAAGCTACGGATGAACAATTGCGCTACACCAGTGAAAAACTGAAAGCACGAGGCATTAACCTCTATGCAGGTGGCGTGATTTACATGAAAACGGAGGACGAGGTAAACAAGTATTTCAAATATGCCCAAGCCGCTTCGTTGAAAATGATAGTGGGCGCGCCCGAACATCAATTATTGCCTTTGATTGAAAAAAAAGTCAAGGAAACCAATATCCGATTAGCCATTCACAACCACGGGCCCGAAGATAAAATTTTCCCTTCGCCTCAAAGTATTTATGAAAAAATCAAGACGCTGGACAGCCGCATAGGTCTTTGTATTGATACGGGGCATACCTTCCGACTCAATCAAGACCCCGCTTTAGAGATTAAAAAATACAAAGACCGCCTTTTTGACCTCCATATAAAAGACATAGACAAACAAGTTGCGGATGGTAAAAACGTAGAAATTGGGCGAGGCAAAATGAATATTCCATCCATTATGAAAGCTTTGAAAGACATCCAATATGAAGGTATTTTAGGAATCGAATATGAAAAAGACGCAGAACATGCCGCTTATGGTTTGTCCGAATCCGTAGGCTATGTAAGAGGAATTATCAGTATGGTGTAGATTTTAAAATAAAAAAAAAGAAAACTAATGAAAAAATTATACATTCCCCTAACCGTTTCTATTTTTTTGCTAATGGCTTTTATGCCTAAAACAGCTCCTAAAACGCCCTCTACTCATGAGGACGAATGGGTGGAACTCATCAACGGCAAAGACTTCACAGGTTGGAAAGTCACCACCGAAAACCCTTCAACATGGACAGTTGAAAACGGACTGTTTCAAGCCGTTGGCAA
>JAYUQN010000934.1:0-2713 GCA_043756725.1 Saprospiraceae bacterium | reverse complement strand
CGGATATTAAAAACGTTCCAAAAAAAGTGAGCCAGAGCGTAGGGAGAAAGATACGCAGGGCTAATGTCCAAGATGTTGATAATTGTCGTGACATTGTTTAAAGTTTTTTCACGGGCTGAAGCCCGTGCTACGATTTTACATTTAAAATACCCATTCTATCTTTTACTTCTCGTATCGTTTGTTGCGCTATTTTGCGAATTTCAGCAGAAGACGCATATATTTGGTCTTTCACTTCTTCTTTTCGGCTGTTAAAATCTTCTAAATTTTCTCTAAAAGGTTGCACCAATTCAACGAGGGCTTCTGCAACGTCGCTTTTCAAATCGCCATAACGGATATTGCCAGCGTGATAAATATCCATTTGCGCCTTATAAATATCCATTTTACCACACGCTTTGAGCAAATTGAACAGGTTTTCAACGCCTGCGCTCATTTTATTACCCCCCTCTCCATAGGAGTCCCTTCGGACAGTATTTTCAGCATTTGCACCTAAATCGGTCACTGCGGAGCGAATTTGTTTACGGATACGGTCAGCATCCCCAAACAGATTGATATAATGTTTTTCACCTAACGACTTGGACATTTTTTTAGTGGGGTCGGCAGGTGAAAGCAATTTGGGTATGTCTGTGAAAAGCGGCTTGGGATGTACAAAATAGTCTTTGCCAAATTGATGATTGAAACGAGCAGCAATATCACGGCTTAGCTCCAAATGTTGCTCTTGGTCTTTGCCCACAGGCACATAGTCTGCGTGATAAATCAAAATATCAGCCGCTTGCAAAACGGGATACATGAATAAGCCTGTTGAAATAAACGCTTGATTGTCTTTCTCCTCCAATTGTTCCCGCTTATCCTTGAATTGTGTCATTTTTGACAACTCGCCATAACTCGCCACACTGCTTAAATACCAGCACAATTCGGTATGCTCAGGTATAAGGGATTGGATAAAAAGATTATTAGGCTTGATGCCACAGGCTAATAGTTGAAACACCATTTTCCACGTATTTTCACGCAAATCAGCCGCTTTGTAAGGCATTGTGATAGAGTGAGAATCTACGACGCCATAAATACAAGCGTATTGCTCTTGCAATTTCACCCAATTTTGAACAGCCCCAAAGTAGTTGCCGAGATGTAAATCGCCCGTAGGCTGTATGCAGGAGAGAACTTTTTTCATGATAAAACGATACGATTGCTTAAAAAGGAATAAAATACCCCCTCAGTATTTTAGCTAAAAATAGGGAAAATTGTTATTTTTATTGGTAACGACTTAGCCGTATCACGGACTTCAGTCCGTCCCGATTTCCTCGGGATGTTCCATAAATGTCTAATGATTTGCCATAATTTTGTTTTGTCTAAACCTTTACGGACTGAAGTCCGTGATACGGCTAAGTCGTTTTTTATTGTCTTCAATGTCATTTCTCAAAGCCTATAATGAAGCAATAACAGAAATCTCCACATTCACATTCTTGGGCAATGTTTTCACAGCCACCGTTGCCCGAGCTGGATAATCACCTGTGAAATAAGAACCATATACTTCATTAACAGCTGCAAAACTACCCATATCGGAAAGGAAAATAGTGGTCATGACAACATTATCAAACGAAGTGCCTGCTTCTGTCAAGATGGCTTTTAGGTTTTCCATAACCCGCTTGGTTTCAAGAGGGATAGATTCCAATATCAATTCACCCGTTGATGGATGAATAGCCACTTGCCCACTCACGTAGAGCGTTTTACCCACTTTTACAGCTTGGCTATAGGGTCCGATAGGCGCAGGAGCCTTATCGGTTTTAATGATATGTTTTTTCATCGTAAACGATTTATGAATTAAAAACACAAAAAGCCCCCTTTATTGAAAAATCAAACGGGAGCTTATTTCTTTTCACTGATTATAATGCTTTACAGATTATTCAGAATCTTCAGCAGCTACAACTTCTTTACCTTTCACGATAAGTTGACCTTTGTGATAAAGGCTACCTTCATGTTTGTAGGCATTATGACGCATGTGAACTTCACCAGTTGTTTTACAAACTGAAAGAGTGGGCATAGCAGCATGGTCATGACCACGACGGGTGCGCTTGCGCTGTCTTGAATGTCTATTACGAGGATTTGGCATGGCGTATATATTTAATAAATTATTATTGTAATGATAAATGATGAATGATAAATGATGAATTTACATTTGGTTGATAACCATTTTACAATTCATCATTTATCATTCATCATTCATACGTTTTATTAATTTTCAGAACCAAATAAGTTTTTTAAATCTCCAAAAGGATTTTTCTTGTCTTCAACTTCTTCTGGAATAGGTTCGTCGCTTATAAGATTTAAGACGTCAAAATCACAAGGTGGTGTTTCATCATTTTCACAATCATACACTTTATGATAAGGAACTGACAAACAGATAAACTCGTAGATGTATTTAGCCACATTGAAAATACTTGTTTCATGCGTGATAAAAACAACTTCGGCATCATCTTCACTTTCTTCAATTGAATATTTTACCGTCAAATATTGGGTATCGCCAAAAGGCAAATCAATGGAAGCCGTGCAACGGTCACATTCTGTTTTGATAGTGCCATCAAAATCGAAAACAAGTTCAAAGAACGAATCCCTTTTGTCCATCGTTAGATGCACATCAAAATAGCCGTTTTCAATAGGGCTGTTTTCAAAATTTTGAAAAAAATCAGCCTCAATTTGAAAATCAAACGCGTGAATA
>JAYUQN010000933.1:0-7198 GCA_043756725.1 Saprospiraceae bacterium | reverse complement strand
CTTAAAAACACTTATTTAAATACATTCTGCAAACTCAAAGTATCATAAATAACTGATAATCAAATAATTAACCTACTGTTTAATAACTACAATTTAATGTCGTTGAATATCTTGAAACAGAAGGCATTCGCCTTCCACCTGACGAGCCTAATGAAGCCTAATTTTTTTCACCTATCATCAAAGGTAAAAATAAAAAAGTAACTCTTAGTTTTACTTTGGCAGAATATTTAGGGTAAGGTTTTCTCAAAAACCTTACCCTAAATCTTTGCTTACCTCTAAAAATCCGCATTCCCCGGATAGCGTGGAAATGGAATCACATCTCGAATATTACTCATACCCGTCACGAACAACATCATCCGCTCGAAGCCTAAGCCAAAGCCTGCGTGGGGGCAGCTACCAAAGCGTCGTGTATCCAAAAACCAATACATTTCCTTTTCTGGAATGTGCATTTCTTGCATACGGGTTGTGAGCTTGTCAAGGCGTTCTTCCCGCTGTGAGCCGCCGATGATTTCACCGACATAAGGAAACAGAACATCCATAGCGGCAACGGTTTTTCCATCATCGTTTTGGCGCATATAAAATGCCTTGATGTCTTTCGGATAGTTGACGAGAATGACGGGTTTTTTGAAATGTTTTTCAACCAAATACCGCTCGTGTTCTTTTTGCAAATCAATGCCCCATTCAACAGGGAATTTGAATTTACCTTTTTTATAAGCAGGCGAATTTATTAAAATCTGTATGGCTTGTGTATAATCCAATCTTTCAAAGGGATTGCCTAAGACGAATTGGAGTTTTTCAATCAAACCCAGTTCTTCACGCTCGGCTTGAGGCTTTAGATTGTCTTCTTCTACTTTGCGTTGGGCGAGAAAATCAAGGTCTTCACGGCAGTTTTCAAGAGCATATTGAATGCAGTATTTCAACATTTCTTCTGCCAAATCCATATTGTCGGTAATATCTGCAAAAGCAACTTCGGGTTCTATCATCCAAAACTCCGCTAAATGATAAGGCGTGTTAGAGTTTTCAGCCCTAAAAGTGGGTCCAAACGTATAGATTTTACTCAAAGCCATGGCAAAAAGCTCGCCTTCAAGTTGCCCTGACACGGTCAAGTTGGTGGAGCGTCCAAAAAAGTCTTGCTTATAATCCACATCCCCCCCCTCAGTAAGTGGCGGGTTTTTGGGGTCAAAAGTGGTGACGTGAAACATTTCACCGGCTCCTTCCGCATCGCTTGCCGTGATAATGGGCGCATGAAGATAGAAGAAACCTTTGTCGTTGTAAAACTTGTGAATGGCATAAGCTAAAGCGTGGCGTATGCGGAAGATGGCGCCAAAAGTATTGGTGCGAGGGCGCAAATGGGCGATGTCGCGTAAAAATTCTAAGCTGTGCTTTTTGGGTTGGAGTGGAAAAACGGAAGGGTCGCAGTCACCAAATATTTCAATGGTATCTGCCACTACTTCATATTTCTGACCTTTCCCTTGGGATTCTACTAAAGTTCCTTCAAAACAGAGGGCTGCGCCGACGGTTATGCGTTTCAACACATCGGTATCGGTTGTTTCAGGTTTAATGACTATTTGCAAAGTAGCGAGACTTGACCCGTCGTTGAGCGCCACGAATTGGTTGTTGCGAAAGGAGCGCACCCAACCCATAACAGTAACGTGTGAGCCGACAGCCATCTGCCCCTTCAATATCGAACCGAGTTCTATTCTTTTTTTCATAAAACGAATGATTAAGCGTATTCCTAAAAAACGTACTACTACGATACGCGTTATTTTTTTGAAAAGATACTTTTTTGAGGGCGCAAAATTAAGTAAAAGTCTTTGTAAAGCGCAAATAAAAAACCTCCCGTTTTGGTAGGAGGTTTTTTTCACAAATCTTGCTATAAAACTTTCTAAGAGTCATGCTGAAAATCACTGAATCAAGTTGGTTTAAAACTTGATGCGGGTTTAGCGGGCACTGATTTTGGTGCGATTCTGAAAACCTCACCAGAGCGTTTTTTAACAATCGCTTCAACTTTGTTGGCTTTCAAAGTGCGTACAGCAGCTTCGGCACCACCAGCGAACTGATAATTGCCTGCAACAACATAAACATTGGCAGAGTTTTCAAGTTTAACAGCTTCTGCTTTCGTAAAACCCATTTTTTTCAACTTGGTTACGAGTAGATCCGCATTGTCTTTGCTTGCGAAAGAGCCTGCAACTGCCATAAATTCGCCTGTGCTGTTTCCAGCATCAAATTTGGCAACAGGTTTCTTAGGAGCAACAGCTTTTTTACCGCTTTTAACATTGACTTTTCCCTTTTCAGAGGAAGCAATGCCATCATTTCCACCAGTGGTAGGTAGTTCTGTGACAACTTCTTTCACTTCTGCTCTTGAACCTTTTGAATCATCAGAATAAGCAGAAGGTGAGCTGGTGCCAGGAGACAAAAGCTGCCCATCAATGCTATTCTTGGTTGAATCAATAGGGTAAGCGGCAGAGGAAGAGCCAGCAAGGCTACCCAAAGTGTCCGTGTAAGTTCCCAAAGTAGCATTTTCAACGCTTGGATTTAGGTTTTTTTTGTTCTTACTCGATGAATAAACAAGATAAATCAAGGCTCCTACAACGAGTAATACTGCAAGATAAGTGAGGTTTCTAAAGGAATTAGGTCCCATAGTGTGCTTGGTTAAGTGGTTAATAAAAACTGATTGATTCGCGAAACGAACTTCTCAGCTGTTTCAGAAAGCTAAATTAAGGAGTTTTTTTGAAAATATGCTGTTTTTTTTCTATTTCTATAAACTTTTAACAATTTTCATCTTTTTTATAGGAATTTTAGAGGAAAAAAATATAAAAACAGTTATTTTACTTATTTAATCTCTTGTTCGGCTGCATAAATGGCGGCACCAATAATACCGGCATTGTTCAAAAGTTTTGCGGGGATAATGGGTGTTTCAATAGTAAAACGACTTTTATATTCATCAAAGTATTTACTTGAGCCGCCGCCCAGAATGATAAGCGAAGGTTGCAAATACAATTCAATGCGATGTAAATATTCATCAAATCGTTTTGCCCATTTTTTCCAAGATAAATCTTCTTTTTTTTGTACAGAACTGGCGGCATAATGCTCCGCTATCATGCCATTTTTTAGAAAAATATGTCCAAATTCGGTATTGCGTAAAATATGACCATCTGTAAAAACAGCCGAACCTAAGCCTGTTCCGATGGTAATAAGTACAACAGTACCCATTTTGCCTTTGCCATGTCCGAACCGCACCTCTGCCATACCAGCTGCATCTGCATCGTTCACAACGATAATTTCACAACCCGTAACTTTTCCAACAATATCCTCAACATTGCAGCCAATCCACGTTTTATCTAAATTGGCAGCGGTTGAAGCTATCCCATTTTTAATAACGGATGGAAAGCCTATGCCTATACGCCCTTTATAATTAAATTTTTCAACAATTTCATTAATAGCATTTGCCGCATTTTCAGGGGTACTGGGCTGTGGCATTTCTACTCTGAAACGTTCTCCAACGAGCTTGCCTGTTTCTAAATCAACAATACCTCCTTTTATACCTGAGGCTCCTACGTCTATCCCTAATATGGTTTTTTCTATTGGCATGGTTAATTGTTTAAAGTTTGATTTTTTTATTTAAATTTATAATAAGTTTTATTTTGAAACACCCCCTCAGTAAAAATGAATAAATAGGACTTACTTAATCACTTTAATCTTCATTTTCACATCTTTTAAAGGGCGGTCACTGCCATCCTTTTGCACTTCAGCAATTTTATCAATCACATCCAGACCTTTTATTATATGTCCAAAAACAGTGTATTCGCGGTCAAGATGTGGCGTTCCACCTATTTCTATATAGGTTTTGCGTTGTTCGGGTGTGTATCGAATGCCTTTTTGAGCTTCTAAATTATTCAACTGGTCAGTTGTCCATTTTTTCCCCTGTACGATGTAAAACTGGGAACCACTGGATTCTTTTTTGGGATTACTTGTGCGCGCTGCAGCCAATGCGCCTTTAAGATGCACCAGTGTATCTACAATTTCAGCAGGCACACGATAATCGGGTCCACCCATGCCGAGGGGTTGTCCTTGTGGGGCATTGCGGCTATTAGGGTCGCCGCCTTGTATCATAAACTCACTTATGATGCGGTGAAAAAGCAAATCATCAAAATAGCCTTCATCTGCTAATTTGATGATGTTATCACGGTGCTTAGGTGTTGCATTACTCAAAACAGCAAGCATGGTTCCATATTCAGTTTCAATTTCTATCATACATTCCAAAGGCGCATGTACTGCCAATTGTTGTTTGGTTTCACTCATTTTATTACCTTTATAAGCGCGTAAAATAATATTGTAATTGCCAGACCTGCGATATTCATGTAAAGGCAGTGAATCTGTGGATTTTTTACCATCTCCAAAATCCCATTCATAGCGGTCTGCTTTTTTTGAATTGTTCTGAAATGTTACTTTAGCAGGTACTGTTTTCTCAGAATCTTTGATTATAAAATTAGCAATCGGTTTTGAGCAAGAGGTAATAAATAAAATACTTATCGAAAGTATATGTAATAACTTGATTTTCATTATTTTATACATTAATTTATAATTTTAAGTTTTATTGATTGAATAATGGAGCAAAAATAGAAAAATCAGATAGGATTTACAATATTTTTTAATTTAACTCAAATTTTGAAAAGCGTTATCAATAGCTGTTATGGCTTTGGTTTTGCGTTCATCCCAATTGCCTGAAATGGTAACGAAAGGAATATGCCTTTCAATCAAAGCCTTTTTGAAAAGGTCACGCATGCGTATGCGTAGCTCGGGGTCACCTAAATCCCTTGTGCCATCGGCTACCCAGAGTACATCTATTTCAAAAAACAAATACAAATCGTAATGGATAACTTTCTGCAAATCAAGCACCACTTGTGGACATTGGTTGAAATAAATACGAGCATATAATTCTGTGATAATTAAATCAGAATCGCAAAACAAAATTTTATTAGCTGTCAAATTTTTACGCAGAACTTCTCCTGTTTGCAAATAGGCGATGGGTGGAAAATCTTTTAATTCACATTTTCTATCTCCCAAAAGGTCACGCGCCATTTCAGGAACCCATTCCGTTTGATAATGCTCGGCAAGCAGTCGCGCCATAGTTGATTTACCCGTTGATTCAGAGCCGAAAAAGCACACTTTTTTTACAAAAAAGGGGCGAACGACTGAGGGGATATGTTGCCAGTGTTTGAAGGGTTTATTTCTGATGAGAGTAGAACTCACAGGCACATTAAGGCGTTGACTATCAAACACTTGCGCTTCACAGTCCATGTATTCAGCCATATAATCAACATATTTTTCAGAGCCAAAAACAGTATCAAAATGCCCAAAGCGTTGAAGGATATATTCTGCCCAAGTTTTTGAAACGACACTACTGGATTTTTTGGAATAGGATAAAGAAGGTTCGCAAATTTCTTCGATATGTATGCGTCCTTCACCCATTTCACGACAGATAGACCCTAACCATTGACCCCTCAGTATAGCTGAAATTTTTTCATAAGGCTCGTAGCAAAATAAAATTGTGAGCGTTTCAACCTTCGTTAAAGCGAATTTTATGACTTCGATATGTCCATTGTGAATAGGGTTGAAAGACCCGATGAAAAGACCACGCATAAGATGGTGAGTTTGAATGAAATTAAGTAAAAATTACCCTAAAAAGTTGCACAATCAAATTAACGCAAAATAAGCTCAAAGGTTTTAAACAAAAAAAAGCGGGCTGTTTTGACAGCCCACCTCAACAATTTCATCCAAAACGAATACAAATCAATTATTTCTTTTTTTAGCTACGGGTTTAGTAGCGGTCTTTGTATCTTTTAACACTAAGGGTTTTTCATCTACTATTATTTCAAATAAGCCATTTTCACTATCTGAATTAGCATTAGGTGCTTTGCTTTCCCACATTTCACTTTTGTGTGTTTCTGGTTCAGATTGTGCTGAAATTTCAAATAATTCATTGCTTTCTGTTTGTGTTTCCGGAGTTGGCGTGTATGTGCTTTGTGCTATGGGTGCTTCATACGTTGTATTATCGTCTTCCTCTTCATCGAAGGATAGTACAGATGGAATATCATAGTTATACAATTGATATTTTTCGATAATGCTTATCAATTTGGTGGCGTATTTAGGGTCAGTAGCATAGCCACATCTTGAAAGCCCTAATGCCCATTGCGTATAATCAGTACGGTCATATTTGAAAAGGGATTGATAGCGGTCACGGTTTATTAGAAAATCGCTATGGTGTGTAAAAGATTCTTTGACAGAACCGTATTTTACAAATTTAGAAGCTACAAGTCTGCCATATTTGTCTTTATCATCGTCATGGTGCATCACATAAGCGCCGTCTGCTTCTGATTTCCATTTCACGCCGAAGTGGTTATTAGCGTTTCTGGCTAATTTTGACATACCACATTCAGATTCCATAATGCCTTGACCTAAGATGATGCTAACAGGAATACCACTGCGAGCAGATTCGTAAGAGGCGACATCAAGATATTTTGAAACATAATCGTTGATGACGACAGATGATGTATTAGACTGACCGATTGTGAGGGCTGCAAGGAGTGCTGCCAGAAGAGTTACTTTTCTCATAGATTGTAAGATTCGTTATGGATTAAAAAATAAGTTTTAAAAATTGTAAGTATAAATCTCTAAGCATCCACTTGCAGGGAGACAGGTGGCTGTAAACAGGAAAAAAATATAAACTTGTAAACTTGTGTAAGAAACGTGAAAATAATAAAGTATCATTTTCAAAATTGTAAAGCATTGTTTTCAACGCTTTCTTAATTCATCATTTATCATTCATCATTCATCATTTCCTAAGGCGATATTCGTAAGCCTTGATTGTAATTGTAATTCTTTATAGTACAAAACAAAGGATATGCCATTAAAAAACAAAGCCTGTCCACACGGTAAAATGTGACAGGCTTTATTGAAACAAAATAAAAATGATATTTTATATAAAAATTTATAAAATATTGATTCTCAATGTTTTAATTTTATAAAAAAAAATAAAAAAAAGTTTCAGTGACTTTGTTGCGATACCAATTAAAGGGTAGAGTTGTTATGCCATTGATTGATATACAAAGAATGCCTTAGATTGGAAGCAGATTTAGGGTAAGTTTTTTGAAATATGGGGTTCCGATGAAGTTTTTTTGCAAAAAAAACTTCATCG